>JAYVII010000042.1:0-3923 GCA_043770395.1 bacterium
GATTCATATATCAATAGGTACAACAACTCTGGTTCTTCATATACAAATAGTTATAATTCGGGTAGTTATTTAGGGAATAGTGTCTCGGGTGGATCTAACTCAAGTGTTGGTAGTTATATAGGTGGTACTTATGTTCCTCCGACAACTACTGGGTCTGTAGATAGTTATACTTCATCATACAGAACAGTAACTGGTGGTTATTTTATAGGTACGACACTTTACTGTAGTTACGGCTATTACAAGCAAAATGATTCGTCCTGTATTCAGTCACCAAGCAATTCAACTTCTTATGGTAGTACAGATTTTTCTTGTAACACTGGTTACTATAAACAAGGTAATGATTGCACTAAATTACCAGACAATTCTCATATATTAGGTAGTGGCTGGCAGTGTGATTCAGGTTATAGAAATATGACTTACTATTGTCAGAAAATTTCTGGAAGTATCGTGAATGGATCCTTGCGATGTGATGTTGGCAGTGTTGTAAATAGTGCAGGAGATGACTGTATTCCTTATGATACAAAATGTCGTGAAATACTTTCAAACACAAACGCTTCATACAACCCATCTGCCAAAACCTGCTCTTGTCCAATTGGAACAGTTCAAGATGGATCTTCTTGTATTTCAATGAAGACTGCGTGCCAAAGACAATTTGGACCTGCTTCTTATGATTTAGGAGATAAGTGTTCGTGTTTAGATGGTTATGATTTTGATACAAATAAACAATGTTCACCTAAACCTACTCCAACTTTAGCCACAACTACAGCAATAATTACAACAAGTCAGATCACTAACTCAACGACTACAGACCAAGGACAAACTTGCAAAGTAACCTACGGAGAAGGTTCTTATTCGAAAGGAAGTTTATGTTACTGTTCTCAAGGGTTTCAGTGGGATACAGATCTAAAACATTGTAGTATTTCTAAAAAAATAATTACAAAATCGCTATCCTTTGGATCAAAGGGAGAAAATGTTGTGATTCTTAAAAACTTTTTAGCAAATCAAAACTTGTATTCTGGGTATGTAAATACCTCATACGACAGAGAAACTTCAGCTAGTGTAGTCAGCTTTCAAAAACTAAACGAAATACCTCAAACAGGTACGGTAGGAAATTTAACAAGATCAAAAATCAATAGCTTGATGTATAAAAATTAAGGTAATGAAATTTGTAAAAGAAAATTGGTTCAAATTACTTGTTCTTATAATCCTGTCTATTTTAGCGGGTTGTACCATTTTCTATTTGAGAAACTTAAATAAGATAGCTGAGGAAACAAAAGCAGAAATTGCAAAAAAAGAAATAATTACTACTGACAAAGAAAAGAAGTCACTACCTGTTGAGGAGTCGAAAAAACAACCGATAGTAGCAGTTAAAAGTACTTCTTCACAAAATAATTCTCGTATAACATCACAAATAATCTTTTTTGAGGAGGTTTTGGAGGGAAAAGTAGTTGATGCTGATTTAAATTGTATAGGACTAGCACTTTATAATAATGTTTCTATTATAACCCCAAACAAGTTAACAGAAATGTTCCCAGAAAGCAAGGGCTACTACAAAAAGAAATGTCTTGATTCTTACGTGTCATTAAACTTACTAAGAAATAAACTAATTGCAGAGCCAGAGCTTCAATCTTTACGCATAATAATTACAAACTATATAGACTCTGTTCGAGGTCTTGCTGTATACGCTTTAGATGATGGATATACTTCAAAAGTTATTGATGATTATGATAAAGAATTTGATAAATACAGATTAACTGCAAGAGAAGAATTGCTTAGAGTTCAACGACTATACAATGTAAAACCACAATAGATTATGCCTATAGTGATATATATTTTAATAGCTGTATCTGGGTGGTATTTATTTATAGATGATAAAAATGAAGATCAATATGCAAGCTCATCAAAGTCATACCAATATGAAAATACTCCGACAAACTCAAATAGTTATTATCAAAGTGAAAGATATGACAAGCAAGTAGAAGAACCTTCAAATCCGTATGATGATGGATCTGGTCATTCTGCTGGTTATGAATGGGCTGAAGAAAATGATGTTGATGACTGTGGCGGTAATTCTCAATCTTTTATAGAAGGATGTGAGGAATATGTTTCTCAAAAGGAAGAATATGAAAATTTTAAGGAAGAGGAATAGACTTTAATTTAATTAGTACCTACGCATTTAGTCGTTTAGTGATGAAATTATGTATAATTTCTTTCTCACTTCTTAAATAAGCTTTGTTTCTTCGTGACGTTTTTGTGCACCGACAAGAAATTACTTATTTATTTTAATGTATCACCTAAGTGCGTAAGTCCTATTAATGTAAAAAAACAAGTTTCTTTCTTTCATTAAAAGATATATATTTAGTTGTTGTTTTTTAACACTTCTTCGTAATAAACTCAACATCAACAGAATTTTTAGTAAGAGTGCTTGGAATATAATTTGCTAAAGTTTCTTCTGTTTCCTTTTTGTCTCCATAACTTTTTTTCTGAATCAAAGAGCTTTGCTACAGGAGTATAAATAAAGTAGTAATGTTTTTGTATACTAGTGTTTCTTTGTGGGTAATCCATACCACCACCAGTCGTAATACGCTCAATAGATCTTTCTTTGTCTTTAGAATCAAACCAAAAACAGTCTTACCTGTTATATATTTACACTCAATAAAAAGAGTGACTTTAAGATAACCAACTGTCCTTCACATCATAGATTCAATACTAAAATCTCGTTGAGATACTATATCAATTTCTCTTGGTTTATCTGTAAAACTATCACTATAATATGGACTAACTAATACTTTCCAATTAAGGTCGCGTAATTTTTTAACTACACGAGAATGGAAACCATTTCCACTTTTTTCTGCTACTAATTTTGCCTCTTCTAAAGGTGTTGTTGGTTTTGTTGTTATATATTTTAAGTGTATCAGACTAAAAATGGGTACTAAAAATGGTATAATAATTATGTTAAGTTTCGCTACATATTCTTATAAAACAAGAAAAATATGACCACTACAACCAACAGAGTAAAATCATTCCTAGACACTCGCCAAAGGCAGTTTTGGAACATATACCTGAGCAACACCTCAGGTTGCTACTCTAACGCTTACCGTTCTGCGTTAGTAGCTGGCTACACGGAACACTCTGCAAGAAATATCACTCGTACTGACTGGTTTATAAGTGGTGTTACAGAGATACGAAAGTCCTTTGAACAAATCAACAGGTCTAGGATAGTAAGTTACATAGAGGCTCGTAATAACGCATACTGATTTACTCTGACTAGACTAGATTAGGCTAGATAATGAGGGTTTTTACTATAATTTTTAGATAACCAGCGTGTAGTATATCTTTTACTATTAAAGTGCCTTAGAAACGATTTTAGAGCCATTATATAAGGGGCTAGAACCATACCCTACCTTTCTCATCTTCTTTAACAGTACCACTATGACACTTGGGACACATCTCATTATCTAAAAGTAAAGTATTAACAGACTTACAAACGGAACAGATATACCTAATTTTAGGGTAGTATCCAAAGAAACAGCCGAAACGTCTAGCTGTACTGATTAAATATCTCAAAGGACTATCGTTAAATGTTGGGAACGGATACCAAATGGGTTCTACTACACCAACAACTGTTTTACAATGCTTGCAGAAATAGTCAGACCCACTTCCTTTTAGATACTTTTGATGAGCAGAGCGAACTGGAACTTTTCTATATTCTTTAGGAGTATCCTCTTTCCATACAGGAAAGTTCTTAGATAGCCTTAACTCAAAATCACACTTGGTATTCGTACATTCGTACTGGACAATAGTTGACATATTTATTCAAATCCCAAGTCGTGTTCTAGGATATTAGCTACGTTGTTAATCTGTTCTTGAGTAGGGTTGTCGGTGTAATAGGACTGTTTGGCAAGCCCCACAAGGTGTTTCTC
>JAYVII010000043.1:0-11310 GCA_043770395.1 bacterium
ATAATTTATTTCGTATATATATTTTTTATGGTACAGTAATATATAAGGGAAAGGTTACTTGAATTGTAAGACAATAGACACCTCTACACCAAGGTTACGAGGTGCAGGCAAGTCGCAAGATGAGTCAGGCAAAAGCCCCGCGTAAGCGGGGCTTTTGTTGTGTGGTGAGTGGCCCCTCCCTGAAGCTCGGGGAGGTGAGGAGGGGGCTTGGTATTGACTTTTGTTGGGTGGGGGATTATAATATAAATATTAGACGCTATATTAAAAAAGTTGCCCTCATGGCATACCTTCCGAAAGGATAGATATAGATAGCCGAAATGGTGAGCGAATTATAGAAATATAAAAATCGCCTTCTAGCAAAAAACTCTCGCAAGAGAGTTTTTTGTTTTATTTACTTCTGATAGAGCCAGCTACTAGATCAGCTAGTAGTACACCCAGTTTATCTTCTTTGTCTTGTGCGGGTATAAAAGTTATTTTTTTGTATGTTTTCTTTTGTATTTTTGCAAATATTTTTTTCAAATGTTCTCCTTCATAATATATTTTAATTTTGTTTTCAGGTATTTCTTCTATTAGTTGTTTTATAGAGTTGAACATTAATTCATTTGGATCCTTATAAGCAATTTTACTTTTTTGTATTTTTTTACTAAAAGAAATTAATTGTAATGCCAGTACATCGTTAATAATTTTTCTATGTTTAGCGCTGGTGGAGTGCCATTTTTTAATGGTCTTAATTCTTGTTGTTTGTTTTAGTAACTCTATTTCTCTTGTCGAATCATTCGTGGCTATTATGGCTATACTAAATTCGCCACTTGATCCTTTTTCTATTTTGAGGCCAGCATCCCCACTCTCGTCAAAGTAATATTTCATTTAAATATATTATATCACACTACTCACTAACCAATCCCCACGATATAGTAATATATCAAAGGAAAGGTTAGTAAGATTGTAAGTGAGCAAGGCGAATCGCAAGATGAGTCACACAACAAAAGCCCCGCGCAAGCGGGGCTTTTGTTGTGTGGTGAGTAAAAGTGGTATTGACTTTTGTTGGGTGGGGGTGTATAGTTAAGATATTCCTGAAAGGGGCCATGAAGACCAGAGTAATTTGGCAGATATGACAATAAGACGACAGCAAGTCTGTCATATCTTGTAACCCGCGCAAGCGGGTTTTGCTGTTTTATATAGAATAGTATTTTTTAAATTTATTCACTATTTCCTCCAATGTATTTATATCAATGCTGGGTATAGTTCTTTCACCGTCTAGTGTTTTGACTCTGTCTAGTCTATCAATGGAGACAGTATATATCATGTCGATTTTGACCCAATGGTCTTGGTCGTTGAAATATTTAATACAGAAATCTTTGTGTAATTTGTAATGATGTTCTTTTATATTGTCAGGAGTTAAATTACTTATAGGTAGCACATATACTAGCTTGCTATTGTGTTTGTGTTTTTTGATAACAATTACTGGCCTCCTCTTTACTATCTCAGGAATTATATAACCAGAAAAGTTGCACCAGACCACATCTCCTTTTTTAGGTTGAAACATTAACATCTTTTTATTATATCACGTTATCACAATAACTAATCTCACGATATAGCAATATATCAAAGGAATAGGAAAAGAATTGTAGATAATTAGGCGAGTCGCAAGATGAGTCACACCACTACGCGTAAATCTACGAGGTACAAGCAAAAGCCCCCACAGTGGGGGCTTTTGTTATGGGTGGGTGATTACTAACAACCCTATAGATTTTTTTCTAAAAATGTGATATTATGTATCAACTAAATTAATAATAAATTAAATATATGGCAAGGGATTATCCACTAAGCAAAGTTAGGAATTTCGGTATCATCGCTCACATAGATGCGGGTAAAACTACTACCTCAGAACGGGTACTCTATTATACTGGTGCGTCACATAAAATAGGCGAAGTACACGATGGTACTGCGACTATGGACTGGATGGTACAAGAGCAAGAGCGTGGCATCACTATTACCTCGGCTGCGACCACATGCTTTTGGAATCCTGCATATATGGATAAGGCAGATGAGACCAAGAAATGTCGCTTTAATTTAATAGATACTCCCGGACACATAGACTTTACTATAGAAGTAAAGAGGTCTTTGCGTGTGCTTGACGGTGCTGTGGTGGTGTTTGACGGGGTAGCAGGGGTAGAGCCTCAAAGTGAGACTAATTGGAGATATGCTACCGAGGGAAATGTACCACGTATATGCTATATTAACAAGCTTGACCGTATGGGGGCTAATTTCGATAGAAGCTTTGACTCTATATTGGAGAGACTTTCTAAGAATGCAGTTAAAATGCAAATGCCCATAGGCTCAGAAGAAAATTTTGATGGTATTATCGATTTACTTACTATGCAAGAGGTGAAATTCACAGGAGAGAAAGGTAAAGACGTGTCATTTCATTCGGTGTCAGCAGAGCATATGGACGAAGCCAAGAAGAGGCGCGCGGAAATGCTGGAGAGAATAGTGGAGACGGATGAGACTATGATGACGGCTTATCTCGAAGGTAAAGAGTTTACTATGGAGGCCTTAAAGGCCCAAGTCAGAAAGGCTACTATTGCTAACGATTTGTTCCCGGTATTTTGTGGGTCATCGCTCAAAAATCGTGGAGTACAATTAGTGTTGGATGCCGTCATTGATTATTTACCGTCACCACTGGATATACCTTTACCCAAAGGTATAGACCCCGAAACTGACGAAGAGATTACTCGTGAAGTATCGGACACCGCACCACTTGCAGCACTTGCTTTCAAAGTAGCAGTGGATCCATTTGTAGGACAATTGATATTTTTCCGTGTGTACTCTGGGACAGTTGCGGCTGGGTCATATGTATATAATTCTACCAAAGGTACTAAAGAGCGTATCAGTCGTATTGTGCGTATGCATGCTAATGAGCGTGAAGAAGTGAAAGAGGTATATGCTGGCGAAATAGCCGCTGCCGTAGGTCTCAAAGATACTATTACCTCGGATACATTATGTGACGAAAATCATCCCATAATACTAGATAGAATTATCGTCCCCGAACCTGTAATCTCAATGAGAATAGAGCCCAAGACCAAAGCCGATCAAGAGAAGATGGGCATGGCTCTCTCTAGATTGGTATCAGAGGACCCTACTTTCCGTGTATCTTCTGACGCAGAGACTAACGAAACTATAATAGCCGGTATGGGTGAGTTACATTTGGATATTATTGTAGATAGGCTAAAGCGTGAATTCAATGTAGAATGTAGTACCGGTAAACCGCAAGTGGCCTATAGAGAAACTATACTTGGCAATGCCGAGGCTGAGGGTAAATATGTCAAGCAGTCAGGAGGTCGCGGTCAATATGGACATGTGAGAATCAGGATCAAGCCAATTGATTATTCTATTGCTGATGAAGATTTACCAAAGAATGTAAAGAGATATGATCACTTTGAATTTATTGATGCTGTGAAGGGTGGAGTAGTACCTCATGAATTCATACCCGCAGTAGAAAAAGGTCTCAAGGAGTCAATGGATAGAGGAGTGCTAGCCGGATTCAAAATGGTGGATATATCTTGTGAATTATATGATGGTAGCTCCCATGATGTGGACTCATCAGAAATCGCCTTTAAATTAGCCGCTTCTATGGCTTTGCACGAAGCCGTGACCAAGGCTAAAGCGGTAATACTAGAGCCGATAATGAAAGTGGAAGTAGTAACTCCAGAGAAATTCTATGGAGACGTGACCGGTAATTTATCATCCAAACGTGGCTCAATAGAAGGCATGGACGAGCGTGGTATGGATAAAGTAGTTAAGGCCATGGTGCCGCTATCTGAGATGTTTGGCTATGCCACGTCGCTCCGCTCTATGACTGAAGGTCGCGCCAATTTCACTATGGAATTTGGTAAATATGATGTAGTACCTACCAACATAGCCAAAGAAATTGCCGAGAGTAGGAAGTAGGCTTAAAAGTATAGTCTTGTGTGGGTATTGTATGTGTCTATAGAGAGAAATGATGATACAATATAGATATGAATAATGGATACAGTAACACAGAAGGAAAAAGTCTTTTAATTTTATCTCCGCAAGAAGAGATAAAGATGTTACGCGAGAAAATTGCAAACAAAGAAAAAGAGACTTCTTTAAATACTAGGCTTAATCTAAATATAGAAGACCACGCTAATGAAGTGGTCGCTGAGTACAAGGAAGAATCAATACAAAATAAAGAAAGTAATTTAAACAATAATATAGATTTAAACAATGACGCTCATAATGATTATTATGTAAAGAGTGTGATGCATGCCATAGGTATGACAGATATTAAAAGTGACCAAGTATTGACTCTCGGTCGTATGATGCTCGATCATGGTGTAGCAAAGACATTAGCTGCTATAGAAAAAATGAAGAAGCCAGAATTAGAAGATGATTTTCATAGATTTCTCGTGCAATATTTATTATCTGGGCATGAGGATGAATTAAGAAATAGCCCCAAGAGGGAGTGGAAGTCATTACATATGAGACTATATCAAGTAGTACTGCCTGATAACAATGACGATGGCAACAAGAAAAGTCCCAAAGAATTCATAGGACTAATGGAGCAATTCTATGCCTCTATGCAATCAATGGCAAGCGATGTCAGGGATGATGAAAATAATTATTATGCCATGGAAATAGGTATAGCCAATAATTCCAATGACGTGGTCTTTTATACTTCTATACCGATATCTATGAGTGATACATTTGAAAAGATAGTGCTCGGGTATTTCCCCAATGCACGCGTAGAGGAATGCGCTGAGGACTATAATATATTTCATGATAGTGGTTATCAAGTATCCTCTACTGCCAAGCCAAATAAATTAGCAGCATTATCATTGCGCACTTATGATGAATTAGAGGGCGACCCAATATCCTTGATAATGAATAGCTTTACCAAAATTAAAAAGGAGGGTGAGGGCGCAGCTTTGCAAATATTGATCAAGCCTGCAGGAGATAAATTTCTCAAAGACTTTTCTCATATGATAAATGATATGCAAAAAGGAGAGAAGATGAAGGATGTAATAGCAAAGCAAAGCACACTTGGATCCATGTGGTATTATACTAAAAAAGCTTTTAAAAATGATCATGCAGGCAAGGATGCTGAGAGGAAAAGCTTCGAAGATGAGGAGGCCTTGAAATCTATAACTAAGAAAATTAATAGTACAGTAGTCGATACCAATATCAGATTAATAGCTAGCGCAGAAAATCTGGAGCGGGCCAAATTTATAATACAAGATCTTGAGAGTACCTGGAAGCAATATACAGAAGCCAGTGGTAACAGCATTAATTTCACTCGTACTGAAGTCAATAAAGGAAATGTCGTATATCACAATTATACTTATAGATTGTGGAATGATGATGACAGCTATCCTTTGTCTATCAAAGAGCTAGCCACTATGTATCATTATCCTTGCGATTTAGAAAATTTCGCCCAATTAAAGGTCGCTAAGATGGCGGCCGCACCTGCTCCGATGGACCTGAAACAAGAGGGTATACTCATAGGTGAAAATGTCTATAGGCATCTAAAGACTGAAATACGCATGTCAGCCGAAGATAGAATGCGTCACATGTATGTCATAGGGCAGACCGGCACAGGCAAGACTACAATTTTGAAAAATATGATAGTACAAGATATTGCCAACGGTGATGGCTGCTGCTTCATTGACCCACATGGATCTGATATATTGGATATATTAGCCAACATACCACCAGAGAGGCACAAGGACGTAATATATTTTGATCCTGCCTATGCGCCACGTCCTATGGGACTTAACATGCTTGAATTTGACCGTGAACATCCCGAGCAGAAGACTTTTGTGGTCAATGAATTGCTTTCAATATTTAATAAGCTTTTTGATATGAAGACTAGCGGTGGTGCTGGATTTGAATCATATTTCCGCAATACTGCATTGCTTGTGATGGAGCATCCAGAGAGCGGTAATACTATACTAGATCTTTTGCGTGTGCTTTCTGATAAAGATTATAGGGATTATAAACTTTCTAAATGTAATAACCCATTGATCAAGCAATTCTGGGCCAATGCCGAGAAGACCACAGGTGAGACTGGATTATCCAATTGGGTGCCCTTTATATCTAGTAAATTTGACGTCTTCCTGTCCAACGAAATCATGAGACCTGTCATAGCTCAAGAGAAGTCAGCTTTTAACTTCCGTAATATTATGGACGAGAAGAAAATATTCCTAATCAATTTAAGTAAAGGTAGACTTGGTGAGCTCAACTCCTATCTTATAGGCCTTATACTTGTGGGCAAATTCCAAATGGCGGCACTAGCTAGACAGGATTCCAATGAGAGACCAGACTTCTTCCTTTACATAGACGAATTCCAAAACGTAACTACTCCAGCCATTGCTTCTATACTTTCTGAAGCTCGTAAATACAGACTGTCACTTAATCTCGCACATCAATATATATCGCAAATACCAGAAGATATAAAAGGTGCTGTCTTTGGTAATGTGGGTACCAAGGTTATATTCCGTGTCGGTCCTGAGGATGCTCAATTTTTAGAAAAGGAATTAGACCCAGTGTTCAAGTCTGCAGATATAATGAAAATTGATAACTTTAATTGCTATATCAAATTACTTTCGGGTGGCATACCACAGAAACCCTTCAATATGAAAACTGCTCCTCCACCCAAAGGCAATCCTGCTCAAGTAGAATCCCTCAAGCAAATGTCCTATGACACATATGGCCGCGATCGTGCTGAAGTCGAAGCTGAAATAGCAAAGAAATGGGAGGTGTAGATACTTGTTTAATATATTATAAATAGTATACTGTCCTAATGAAGAAAATAATGAAAAAGTCAGTAAGACAAGAGGACGATTACGGTTGTGGCTTTGCCTGTATTGCATATCTGTGTGATATAAAGTATCAAGATGTTAAAAAATATACGGACAATCCCAACAAAGCAAAGACTGGAGGCTATAGATGTAAATCTTTAGCTGATGCTCTTAATAAAATCTTTAAAGAAAATAAAATTGATAAAATATGGAAAACGAAATATGTAGGCAAGACCAAAAACCCCAAGATACCCAATGGCTCCATCGTGTATATAAGTAAAAATGATAAGTACAAATACGGACATTATATAGTGAAGACTGAACATGGATACATGAATCCATTTGTGAACGTGGATATAGTGCAGGGGGATTCTGGTAAATCAAAATCAGAATATGAAAAAGAAATATGTGGCACAGCTTCGCTCATAATAACTACGGAAGATGTAAGATATAAAAAAGACTTATGAAAAAGATTTTTGACGATCCCGTGCTCAACTCCATAACTGATATTGAGCTCGAGCCGCTCGCGCTGCATGGCAATATTTATGAAGCATTGATGAGCTCTATCATATCACAACAAATATCAACAGCCGCAGCGCGCAGTATCAAGAAAAAGTTTACTGAATATTTTGGAAACAGGTATCCTACAATAGATGAAGCATTAAATATAGAAATTGAAAAATTAAGAGAATTGGGCTTGTCTGTGCAGAAAGCAAATTATATAAAATCAGTAGCACAATTTTATAAAGATAATGAATACAATACAATTTCTTCAACTAACTTACTAGAATTATCTGACGAAGAATTAATAAAAGAATTAACAAAAATAAAAGGTGTGGGGCGATGGACAGTAGAGATGATATTGATATTTACGCTCGGACGATCTGACGTATTTGCAATTGATGACTTGGCTTTGTGTCAAGCCATAATCAAGCTTTATAAATTAAAAAATACCAAAACTTTAAAGAAAAGAATATTAAAAATTGCCGAGCGCTGGTCCCCAAATCGCTCTCTGGCCTCTAGGTATTTATGGGCGTGGAGGGATGGGAAAAACTAGTCTTAAAGTTGATTGTATTTTTATAAATTTTACTTAAAATCTTTTTTGTTATAGTATAAATAAGTATCGCGAATTGCGGTTGGTTCATTGAGGAGATCGAGATGGGAAAGTATGAAGCGGTACCGATGAGTGCCGGGACGCTGGTATATGTATTGGTGGATGGTTTGATGCACACAGTATTGGTAGCTCTGCCAGATCAGTACTATAATTGCAGGCGACCGCATAGTCCGTACAGTCAAATGTTCGCAGTTGTCTGCAGCTTACATATGGTGCAAGATCTCGGTAAATTGCTTTCTGCATATGGACTGTGAAGGTCAATTTGCGAAAGCAGAAAAGGCGACCCACGGATCGCCTTTTGAAATTGTGTTGGGGTTTACAGGCCGCCATGTTTTCAGCCCGTATATCGCATCCACACGCCACCATGGATCCTGATGTAGACGCGAGGTACGAGCTCCATGGTCTGCGCAATTTGCAGTAGCAAATCAGCGTTGTCACGCTCATATTGCGACAGCCAATTGCCGAGCGCGTCAGCATTACCATATCTCCGAGCCTGATGCAGCAGTTCTATTAATGTGATATGACAGGGCAACGAAAATGTAAAAGTATCTGGAGCACCGAGCACTTTCGCAATTCTCCAGTTGAGTTCACGTTCACCGGTGATGGTGAAAGAGCTCTTGCCTCTGGCGCGGTCAAACAGTAATCGAAGCCATACGCACTCAGCAGTGGGAGTTAGCGCTACTCGACCGAGTACTGGCAATATGCCATGACTGAATGGCAATACTTGTGCCATCACTCTCGCAGTTGCCATTTGCAAATCCCACACTGGTACCTGACCAGTGAATATGGTCATATGGGGAGGCAGACCACCAAATCTCTCAGGCTTTGTGATTAACGGGAATGCTTTACGTATTTCAACCCCGATCAATCCTATTTGCTCTGTGCAGCCCATCACTTCGAAGGCCACACAAACATCCACCATGGGTATGGTGTATTTGTCCATGTAATCTCCTTGTTTGTGGGAATACTTCCAGTGTATGGTGAAGCTAGCGGACGTGCTGACTTCTCAAAAGCATACTATCACAAACGCTTGTCCCTTGCAATTTTAAAATTAATTTATGGTTGTTACAAAACAAAAGCCCTCCGATCTCTCGGCTGGGCTGGGTGGTCGTCGACTGCGTGACGTAACTGGTGGGTGAGTGTTAATGCAGGGGTTTCTTGGCAATAGTTGCTGGTGGAGTTACAGCGTATGGAAACCCACACACTTCAGCTCTTGTGCGCTTGTTGGCAAGCAATGTACCGACCTTTATACAGAAGTTTGTACATAGGCTGGGCACATCAAAGACAAAGTCAACAATGTCAGCTTTGATTGAGAGCTCACCAACAGTGCTTTGGCGAGACTCCAAATACTCGCCATGAGTCAGCACGAAAGCTACTTTTTGATTGTCTGACATGTATGGCCAGCCATTTGGGCTCTCGTTAATCACCTCAATATCAGGTGTTGGCATTTGCCACCCACCACTTTGTTCCTGGAGTGCGACATCTTTCAAATAGACTGCTGCGACTCTGACTTGAGATGTAGAGTTGACCCAATCGATAGAATCAAATGATACTCCGCTCATGACGTCCTCACATTTTCTTGGTGAAATTGCCTTCCAGAGAAGTATACATTAAATCAATACCCCTTGCAATTATCAAATAAATTTAATGTCATGCTATAATTAAAAATTATGAAAGCATATGTAGATGAAAGTGGGGTCAATAAAGTTGATGGTCATAGTACTGTAGCATGTGTATTGACGACGAATGATTTAGAAATAGAGAGCAAAGTCAAACAGATTGAAAAATATTTAAATATAGAGAATTTACATTGGAAAGATATGTCATGGAAAGTTAGAGGAAAAGCAATAGATAAAATCATCGATTTAGATATATTTGCAAATGTGCTAGTACTTGAAAATCCAAATAATGTACCAAAGTATATGTCAGAATATATTCCTAAATTAATTGAAGTAAATAAAATAGATGGCATATATATTGATTGGGAGAAGGGCAAGAATTTTAAAAATGCTTTTAAAAGTAGCTTGAGGGCAAATGGGCTCTCAACGAGAGATTTACATTTTGTATCCAGTAAAGATAACTCTATATTAAGAGTGGCCGATATAGTAGCAGGATGTGTCAGGTATTACTATGACAAACACGATAATAAAAATATTTTGCCCTTGTATAAAAAGTTAAAAAAGAAAATAATAAAATTAGAGATAGTGCAAAAGTAAACCACCACATGATAAATCATGTGGTGGTCAACCTCGGCAGATATTGACGACATTCACTGAATGTCTCTCTGCTGGCTCGTTTATATCTCCATTATACACCCCCACTCAAATTTGTCAAACGAAATCGCGACATATATTAAATCGAAAACTAATATACAAAACAAAAGCCCGCCGGACGGCGGGTGTGGCCTAGTCACGTCACCGTGAACTAGCAACCTAGTCCCGACTTACGTGTGAGGTCATACAAGGATGTTGGAAGTAGTAGACATGCCCTTTACGGGTCGTGTAGACTTTCTTCCAAAGACGTGGTGGGTCTCCATCATATAGACCCTCAATTAAGCTATATTGTCCTGAATCCAACTGGAATCTTACTACTATTCCAAGCATTGAATTGAGGCGTATGTTGGTTAAATCAAAAAAAGTGATTCGCATTACATGTCCAGTGACCAATATCTCTGCGATGTCAGTAGTTCCAGGCGCGAGGATATTCTCTTCCTGGCAGAACTGCTTCCACATTTCGCGTTGCAGGGTTTCGATTGAGTCGGCGATGTTCATCAGGCTCTCCTGTGATTTATTTTTATACTATCACAATCGCTTGTCCCTTGCAATTTTAAAATAGATTTAATGTCATGTTATAATTCACCTATGATATTTTATGGAGATGAAAGTGGTATTGATGGAAATAGTAAATATATTTATGTTGGTGGTATATTATCTGACGAGCCTTTGACTAAAAATATAATTAAAAGTGAATTAAATAAAAAATTCAAAAAGCTACCTATACGTACAGAATATAAATATAGCGATAGAGGCTTAGATCAAAAAATAAAAGACAAGATAATAAAAAATTTAAATAAAAAGTTTAAAATAGTTACAAAAAATAAGAAATATAGCAAATTAAATATAGCAGATAGTCTCTCAAGGTTACTGGCTCAAATTGTAGATGACTATGGGCTGAATGGCAGCAATGACGTATTCGAAATTATCTATGACAAGACCAAGCACCTTATAAATGAGGAAAGTATTAGTAAATATATCAAGAGTGATATAAAGTTTAAATTCAAAATGATAGACTCTAAAAATAGCTATGGTGTACAATGCAGTGATTGGGTGGTTGGTGATGCCAGATATAAAATAGAAAAGTATAAAACAGAAAACT
>JAYVII010000044.1:0-3913 GCA_043770395.1 bacterium
GTTGTGAAACTTCTTAACAACAGACCGAGAAAACGTCTGGGCTATATGACTCCACGGGAATATTTTAGAGAGTGTTGCGATTCAGTTTAGAATGTAGGAATCTGTTGATTCAAAAATGAAGATATTTGGCATAGGGTATATATTAAAATCTTATTGTTCTAAAGAGTATTTAGATATGAAAGTTTCTTACTCGATATCTTCTTATATACGTAATCAGTAATTAAAATAGTAAATCCAATAAGTGTGAGAGCTACAACCATAACATTATCTAAACCTCTTGTGTGTAAAAGCGTGTTTCCAATAGGAGAATAAATACTACTGAATAAAACTATAATTTCAAAAACAACAGCAATAGTAACATATTTATTTTCAAAAATAGAATAGCTGTCTATTGTATCGTAATTCTTTCTAACATTAAATGCGTGAAGCCATATACCAACAGAAAATAGTAAAAGTATGGAAGTTCTCATTTCTTCTAGTGGCATACTATCTTTAAGGATTACTATTGCGGCAATAGAAATACCACCTAAAACTAACCCCGAGAAAAGAACTCTGTATATATCATACTTATTTAAAAGCCCACCTTTGTAGCGCTTAAAGGTGTATGATTTATATTTTTCCTCTGGACCTTCTGTCGATATTGCGACATCGAGCAACCCAGCTGTCACAAAATTTAGCCACAAAATCTGAACAGGTAAGAGAGGTAGTGGTAAATTAAGTACAATTGATCCAATAATAAGCACCAAGATACCTGACGCTGATGTCATTAAAAAAACAAGGGCTTTTCTTATATTTTCAGTAACTGTTCTTGCTTGGAAAATTGCAATAACGATGTCAGAAAAATCATCATTAAGAAGTACAAGATCTGAGGCTTCACGTGCCACATCTGTTCCAGATTTACCCATAGAAATACCTATATTTGAAAGCGAGAGTGCTGGACCATCATTCACACCGTCCCCAGTCATAGCAACTATCTCACCTCTTTCTTGAAGAATTGCAATTACTCTTTCTTTATTTGATGGTGTTACTCGCGCAACTACTTTTATTAAATCTATCTTATCTTTTATTTCATCATCTGTAAGCCCATCTAATTCCTTACCAGTAAGACATATATCTTGCTCGGAAGTAAGGATTCCCACCTCCCGTGCAACATGTTTCGCTGTAAGAATATTATCACCTGTCATCATAATAATATTGATGCCGGTCTTTCTACAATTAACAATTGATTCTTTTACTTCTTCCCTTATTTTATCTTCAAAAATAACAAGTGCTAATGGTAAGACATCTTCTGTTGAAAATTCTTGCTGTTCATCAAGTATTTTATAACCAAGAAAAAGAACTCTATAACCGTTGTTTGCATATTTATGAATGTCTTCATGGTTAAGATTGAATACATCACTAGCTCCTTTATAAAGTTGTAAAAATTTTCCATTATAGCTATATTCCTTTGCGTTGAATTTAGTTTCACTTGTAAACGGCTTTTCTTTGGTTTCTTTATAAATAAAATCTTTTTGTAGAAAGGATTCAATGACAATGTCCAATATGTCTCCGGTCTTCTGACCAGCAACATTTGTAATATCCAAGCTATTATAAATATAAGAATCCTTTTCATCTTTAGTTAGAGATGAATTATCAATGTATACAATTTCCTTTACTGAAATATCTCCATACGTGAGAGTTCCTGTCTTGTCAGTACAAATAACAGAAACAGATGCCAGTGTCGCCCCAGATGGCAAATTTCGAAGCAGGGCACGTGATTTACTAATTTGTAACGCTCCAATGGAAAGAACAACTGTAATTACAATTGGAAGACCTTCTGGAATAACAGCAACTCCCATCGCGGCAACTGTTTTTATAGTAGCTATAAAGGATAAATCTCTATAAATCGCAACAAAGAAAAAAAGAACGGAGGAAATCCCCAACACAACAAGAAGTTTAAAGGCAAATGACGATACTTTCTTTTGAAGCTCAAGTGTCTTGTCTTTATTTTTATCAATATCTTGAGCAAGTGTTCCTATCATAGTACTCTGTCCAACTTTTTCAATTTCTATAAACCCATTACCTGAAACAACAACTGTACTTTTATATACTTTTTCATTTTTATTTTCTTTTATAACTGGTAGTGATTCCCCGTTGATACTGCTTTCATTAATCCCAAGATAATCAGACGATACAATAACACCATCAGCAGGCACGATATCACCCGCTTCAAGATAAACTATATCTCCAACCGTAAGATCATGCGTATGAATAGAAACGAGCACGGAATCTCTGATAACCCTTGTTTTTGATTGGGAAAGTTTTTTTAAAGCATTTACAGCATTATTTGCTCTGTGCTCTTGTATGGTTCCTACAATAGAATTAACAATAAGAATGGCAAAGATAACAATTGCGTCGGTATATTCCTTTGTGACAAATGAAACCAATGCAACAAAAAGAAGAATGTACACGAAAGGGCTTTTAAACTGTTTTATAAATAAAACAAAAAGACCAGTTTTTCTTTTGTCATGAATTACATTTTTACCGTATATTTCTAAATTTTCCAATGCTTTTTTTTGAGAAAGTCCCGTAATATCTATTTCTTGTTTCATAATTATAAATTATGCTAATTATAGCAGAAATGACTAGAAAATTAGGATAGGATATTTATTTGGTATAAAAAATTTAAGTATTAAAATAAAAATCACACACCGTACATAGAAAACTGTTTAATACTAAACTAGTATTTTATACAAAATATACAACACTAAAAATACCACAAGAGTGATTGTAACCCTACGTGTATGTTTTAATATATATATACGAGCACGGTCTCCAAACTTGTATGAAAAATAAGCAACAACTCCAACTCGCAATAATCGTGCCAAAAAGAACGCAGAAATAACAAGTAAAAATGGAAGAGCTAGTACCCCCGAAAACAAAATAAGAACTCTATCTGGTAGTGGTGTAAACGAGGCTAAAAACATAGCAACAAAAGTATTCTGGCTAAGAATATCTTGAGTATATGTAGTTATTTTACCCCCTCCATTTAAAATTAAATCGAAATAAATCTCATTTGTTGTATATAAAAACTTTCCCAGTAAATATAAAATAGTAATTCCAGTTACTGAACCAAGTGCTGAAATAATACTTAGTAATTTCCAAGATAAATTTTTACGATATGTTAGTATTCCGGCAATTACAACTTCTGGAAGGAGTGGTAAAAATACTGCCTCAAGAACAGCTACGATAAAAATAGTAGTTTTAATGTATGTATGATTAATAATGTATTTTATGCATTTATCAATAATCTTTATTTTTCTAGGGTGTGAAGTACTTTCCATTATTAATTTTATTGTGTCACGATAATTTAATATAACTATACCATGTTATGGTTTATAGATAATGTTTTTACAGTAACCTCTACTCTTATTTTTTGGATATTATGATTTTACCAGCTAAAAAACAACCTCAGCAAATCAAATCTCTAAGTGTTTTAGTTATATTTTTCGATTACTTCTCTCGGTGGGACCGAGAGGGTACGATTCCTACCGATTGAACCGCGGGTGATTACTAAGTCATGTGTGAGATCAAGGCAACCCGAGAAGAGTGGGTGAAGGTCTCGAGCATAGCAATGCGAGAGATAATTCCTGCCGAGTGTACATTCTAAAAAAGCTTGTATATTCAAGTGTTTCTTTTGGTAAGTAAAAGTCTTCAAAAACAAAGAAGTCCATTGAAATATGTAGTTTTAAGTCGTATTTGCTTGACTTTTATAGTAAAATGTGCTATGATATAGGTAGTTCTTTGATTCTAACTTGCATATGGTCATAGCGAAAATGATATGTACCCCAAAAAGTAGACACCAAAAGTGTCTACTTTTTTCTTTTGTGTATTATCATTAAATAACAAAGAATATGAAATTTACAAACGAGGA
>JAYVII010000045.1:0-3899 GCA_043770395.1 bacterium
CAAAGAACAATATATAAAGAATTGTGAATATTGTATATTGTTATTGATAATATCAAATTAATTAACAAACTTTATACACAATTTTTAGTATTTTTATTATACTTATACGGAAAAGTTATACAGCTTATACACAGTTTTATACACAGATTTAAAAATATAAGACAAAAAATAAACAAAAACTTATATAAAAACTATATCAAATAAAACCTATTAAACAAGTATTGATCTCAAATCCTCAATTTCCTTATTCAGATGTGGATTTGATTTTAATTCATTTTTTATTTTTTCATAGGAATGTATTACTGTAGTATGATCGCGACCACCTAATTTATCTCCTATAGAAGGATAAGATATATTATATTCTTCTCGTAATAAATACATTATTACTTGCCGTGGATATACTACATCTTTACGCCTTGTTTTGCTATATACAATACTCTCTTCTATCTGATAATAATCACAAATTGATTTTACTATTTCATTTATTGATACTGTTTTTTTCGACTTTATATTATTTCTAATTAGAGCTTTTACATCTAATACTGTTAATATACTATTTTTAATACTAGCTTGAGCTACTAAAGTTGTTAATACTCCTTCCAACTCCCTTATACTACTTTGTACTGTTTCAGCTATATAATCCAAGGCTTTATCTTCAAAATATTTAGCATTTTCACCTGCCTTTTTCCTTAATATAGCTAGTCTATCTTCTATAGATGGAGTATTAATATCAACTACTATACCAGAAACACAACGTGTACGTAATCTATCATCCATACCAACTATCATATTTGGATGTACATCAGCAGAAAATACTATTTGCCTATTCATATCATGCATTAAATTAAATAAATGAAATATTTCATCTTGAGTTTTATCTTTGTTAGTTATAAATTGTATATCATCCATTATAAATACATCAAATTTTCTATATTTATCTTTGAATTGATTTATTTTATTTTGCATCATTGAGTTTACAAATTCAGTATAAAACTTTTCAAGTGAAGTATAATATATTTTTTTCTCTGTATATTTTCTCTTTATACTATTTCCTAATGCTTGGAGTAAATGAGTCTTTCCAAGTCCACTATTACCATATACAAAAAAAGGATTATAGGCTAATCCTGGATTATTTATAACAGCTTGAGCAGAAGCATAAGCTACATCATTGAATTGACCAGTAACATAAGTTTCAAAAGTATATTTAGAATTAAGTCCGTCATCACGATTAATATACAAATCCCCAAGAGGTAAAGAAGATTGATTTGATATCTGTATACTTTGATTAGTTTTTTTAATTATTTGATCAGGTTTTACTATTACAAAGACCACAGAACGCACAGAATCATTAACTGTACGCAATATCCTTAATAACGATTTATCATATTTTTGTTCTAACCAATCCCTAATAAATTGATTAGGCGAGCCTATAGTTACAACTCCATTATTGAAAGCTGTAATGCGAGTATTTTTGAACCAGGTATTAAAATTAACTTTTGATACCTCTAACTGTATTTGATTTAAAACTATATTCCATACTTGATCAAAATCCATATATTATAGTATACATTAAATTCAGAAAAATGTAACTTGCTAAAATTCAATAAATGTTATAGAATGGTAAACATGTCAGTAACATATCAACCAAAGAATAAAAAGAGACTTACTACTCACGGCTTTCTAGTTAGAATGGCTAGTCAGGCTGGTCGCGCTATAATTAATCGAAGGCGCGCAGACGGTAGGAAGAAATTAGCAGTGACTTTATAAAAATAAATAATAAAGGACCGCTGTGCGGTCCTTTATTATTTAACTTTTAGTACTTATTCTAACTTCTAGTATTTATTTTAACTTTTATTATTTACTTTAATTATATGATACCTAAAAAATTAAAATTAAAAACGGAGGATTTTAATAAATTGTATACAAATTTATTTAATGGAGAGTTTTTGAATATTAAAGTACATTATATAAACAAAAATAATATTATTAATAATATTAAACAATATGATAAACAAAAAGAATCAAATTTAAATAAAGAACAAAAAGAATCAAATTTAAAAATAGAAAACAGATATGGCGTAGTAATTTCAAAGAAAATAAGTAAATCAGCAGTACAGAGAAATAAATTAAAAAGACTTCTCTTCTTTGTTATACAGAACATATTAAAAAATAAAGATAATAATAAATTAAAAGATAAAGAAATAAAAGATATTATTTTAAATAAAGAATTAGACAATAAAAAAGCTTTGTATATGTTAAAAGTTAAAAAGTCTTTTAATAAAGAAAATATAAATAAAATAGAAGAAGAATTACAATTTATGTTTTATAAATAATAATCTAAAATAATAATCTAAAAATTAGAACAATAATAAATAAAGAGGTTGTCTTATTGTTCATAAAATGTTAAAATCATAAAATGCAAACATATATATATGGTCCCCTAACAGAATTGCTTATTAATATTTATAAATATACTAATGATATTGGATGGACTATAGTATTTCTAACTTTAATTGTTAAAATATTGTTATTACCATTAAATATAAAGGCTGCTGTGGATGGAGAAAAGACACAACGTATAATGAAAAGACTAAAGCCAGAACTTGAAAAAATAAAAAATAAATTTAAAAATGATAGAGTAGCAGAATTACAAGCTACTCAAGAGCTTTATAAAAAAGAAAACTTTAACCCATTTACTATATTATTATCACTATTAATTCTCATATTACAATTACCTATACTTATAGGGCTATATCATGTAATTACAGGCATCAATAATAATAATATTAGTCATATAGCCTTTAACTTTTTAGATGTAACAAGTAAAAATATTTGGATGGGAGTACTTAGTGGATACACTATGTATATATTGGGTAAAGTTAGTATGAAGAAAAAACCAAATCAAGAAGGAGAAACAGAAATGCAAATAGCAATGATGAATGCTATGCGCATACAAATGATATATGTATTTCCTATTATATTGGCCTTCTCTGGTACTATATTGCCGGCCGGTATAGGTATATATTTCGTAATTGCAAATATATTTGGTATAGCACAATTTTATATTATAGAAAAATTTAAGAAGAGACTAATATAAATTCACCCTTTTTTATCTTTTTTAAGTAGAGATGAAATCCTAATATCTGTCTATACAAGCCGTAACGTCGCAAGCATAATTCCTAACATTACACATATTGAAGGACGCGGTACCAGGGTCTATAGGGCAAGCCCATTTAGGTATAGAGTCGACAAATCCAGTAGATACAGTACAGCTCGCGCTTTTATCATTTGGATTTTCGCCATTACTACAGCAATTGTATGATGCTAAGGCTTGACTCTGTAGACTAATAATATTTCTATTATAATTACGCGCAGTAGACAATTTACTTTTATAAAGCTTTATACCCTCCTTGATGTTATTTTCTAGGTTCATTATTTCTGGAGAGCAATAATTACTACTTTGGTTATTTGTAGAGACTCCAATTTTGCTCTTCATGTTGATTTGCATAAGTCCACAATCAGCATAACCATTATTAGCGTGATTACCAATAGCATTTACATTACCGCTACTTTCTCTACAGGATATAGCAAGTATTATTTTATAATCTATGCCAGCTGCCGCAGCCTCTTTCTTGATTGTTGATATTATCTCGTTAGAGAATTTGCAAGTTTTGGAGCAGGTGGTATTGGAACATATATCTTTACTAGTTTTAACTTTTTCTATTACCAAAGATACATTGTCGCACGCTCTACCAGACACAGAACCACTACCACCCACCCCTCCCACACCCACCCCTCCCACACCCACCCCTCCCACACCCACCCCACTCCCCCCAGATCCTAAAGCTCCCCCACTATTATTCTTCACTACATCCATCACTCCACTCCCCACTGCCACA
>JAYVII010000046.1:0-31468 GCA_043770395.1 bacterium
ATAATGGACATTGTCTAATTCATTAATATATTTAATCACAGTGTCATGACCTTTATTGGGATGATATTCGCCGATACTTACTAGGTTTATTTTACCATAATGAGGGCTATCTATAGTCTCACGAAGCTTGGGCAAAGTTATTTTTTCTTTTTGATTTATACCATTATATATAACTTTTATTTTTTTATTTAAATATTTCTTAAAAAGATTATTCAGAAAAGCATTGTCTAGCAAGCTGTTTTTAGTATTATCTGAGACGCATATAGTTTTATGAGAAAGTATCACCGTAATTATCATCATAGTCTGAGTAAAGGCTCGCCAGAGAAGTGATCTATGTATTTCACTATGTGGCCAGCCATGAGCAGTGAAAATTATTTTGATATAATGTCTTTTGTTTTTTTCGTAAGGGCGCGCGAAGCGCACTCTTATATTGTATGCTCGCGCAACGAGCGTCATCATAATAGAAATTTTGGAACTATTAACATGTATAACATCAGGCTTTTCTTCTTTTAAAATATTATAAAATTCAAAAAGATTTTTTATACTTTTTAAAATATTAAAATCATTATTTAAATTTAATCTTTTAGTTTCTATTTTATTTATTTTTTTATCTATATTTAAAATATTTGTTTGCTTAAAATTAAATTCCTCTATTTTTTCAAAAAGTATATTACTATTACCAGAAAGTCCGGCATATATTTTAATGTCAAAACCAATGTCATTATTCAAGTTGGTGGCCAAGTCATATACATAGCGCTGAGAGCCGCCCCAATTTGACTTTGTGATGAAATATAGTATTTTATACATAAACTTGTTTAGATTCAATATTAATTATATAATAGATAGCATATTATAACAACATAATAAAAGTAATATTATAAACAGCAATACAAAATACAGCATATGAATCAATTTCTTAAAGGTTTAATTTGGGTGTGTATAGGAGTAATTCCTTTCTTGGCTTGGATGGTGAGTGACAGTATGTTCTTCCCTTTTATTACAGGTAAAAACTTTTTCTTTAGAGTTTTGGTAGAAATAGCCTTTGCCTCCTACCTTATACTTGCCATCAGAGAACCTATTTACAGATTGAAAGGTTCGATAATGCTTTATATATATGGAGCTTTTATGATTATTATTGGCATAGCTGATTATATAGGAGTAGATAGCTATCTCAGTATGTGGAGTAATTATGAGCGTATGGAGGGCTATATTACTCACATACATTTATTTGCTTATTTTATCGTCTTGTATGCTTTCCTCAAAGAAGAGAAGTCTTGGAATAGATTGATGGGGCTATTTGTAGCGGCGAACGTACCTGTACTTATGGAGGGTCTATTACAGTTATTAGGTAGACCAGAATTCATTTTTGCTAAATGGGCCCCCACCTTACAACCAATACTTAAACAAGTTTATTCGGTGCATATGAGTGACTCATTACGTCTGGACTCATCACTTGGTAATGCTGCTTATTATGGTATATATACATTATTTAATTTGATATTTGCCATACTTTTAATAGTAAAGGCCGAGAAATTTAATAAAAGTTTCTTAGACATAATGCTGAACAGAAACAGTGATAAGAAAAACAACGACTCAAAACTAGAATTAATTTGGAATAAATTAAAATTTAATTTTAAAGGTATATTACATCTAGTAACTTTGATGCTGGCCTCGCTAGTGGTGCTATATAGTAATTATGCAACAGTTAAACAATATGGCAGTAGTTCTGCTATATATATAGCAGGTATGGTAGCATTGCTTATTTCTGTGTATTATTTCGCCAAAGATTATAATAATAGCAATATAGGAAAGGCTGTCTTGGGTATAATCGCCTTGTTCAACCTTACCCAATTGTATTATACCCAAACTCGTGGATCATATCTGGGGCTTATTGGTGGAGTATTGGTGGCCATATTATTGATCGTACTTTATAAAGTTAAAAAGAATATAGGCAAAAAAGTTAAAAATACCTTTACTCAATATTCTCTAACACTAATCTCATTCCTATTAGTATTAGCAATAGTGGGCGAGTTTATATATGCTGGAGCAAAGTTTGTTAGCAACAATAAAGAAAGTAGCTTTGTTAAAAATAATGTGGTGCTCAATCGTCTGGCTACTATTAATATAATCAATCCTATTGCAGGATATAAATTAGTCAAAGATCCAAGTAATAATTATGAAGAACTTAATAATTATTTCGGAGACATCACAATCGTATCTCGCTTCCTCAATGCTAAAATAGCCATAGAAGGCTGGATGGAAAGGCCATGGTTTGGCTTTGGTCAAGAGAATTACAAAAATATATTTGATAAGCATTTTGATCCTCGTATGTATTCGCAAGAGGCTTGGTTTGACCGTACTCACAATGTATTTTTTGACTGGTTGGTGGCGGGAGGAGCATTAGGATTGGCTTTTTATCTGGCTTTATATCTTACGCCTTATTATATAATGTGGTTAGGAAGAAGCAAAAACAAATTTACTTTGGCAGAAAAGTCAGCTATATCTGGATTGTTAGTGGCCTATTTCATACACAATATATTTGTGTTTGATAATCTCATCTCATATATATTATTCTTTATGTTGCTGGCTTATATAGGTAATAAAGCCACAGCAGACCAAGAATCAAAGCATGTTCATTTAAAAGAAAGAACAGAAATAATTCTTTCCTCGGTAATAGGATTGATGTTGTTGGTAAGCCTTTACTTTGTAAATTGGTTGCCATATAGTACCAATTTAGCTTTATTTAAAGGATTGCAATATTCGGAAATATCTAGAATGATAGCTAATCAGGGTGGTGATCCTACTGCGGGTATCAAAGAAGTACAAAAGACTTTTACTTTTGCTGTAAACAATAATAACTTTGGTAAATTAGAATCTATAGAGCAATATATTACCAAGGCTTCTGAAGTAATAGCAATACAAACAACTAAAAGTGAAATTACTAATGAATTAAATGCTGCTAAAATGGCTATAGTCAGTGATGCATTTTCTGTGATGGATAAGCATATAGCCTCCAACACTCTATCAGCCAGGACTCTAACAATATATGCTGGGTCATTGGCCCAATTAGGACTTTATGAAAAAGCTTTAATAGTAATAGACAAAGCCTTGACTGTAACTCCCAAGAAACAAATACTACTTAATTTCAGAGCTCAATTGTTAATGTTGTTAAATAGAAAACAAGAAGCCTATAACACAGCCAAAGCTTCATATATACTAGATCCTACTTATAAAACTGCAGAAGATTTATTGTACAATACAGCAGGAGAAAGTAAAAATGGTAAAGACCTCAAAGCCACTCTAGACAAGTACAGATATATCAAGCCATCAGAAAAGATTAATAGTAATTTGCAGACCACTGAATATCAAAAAAATGTTTTGTTAAATAAAGACAATCAAAATAAGCTACCAGTCTTTAATGAGAAATTATTTGCGGTATATGTACAAAGTAAAATGCCAGCAGAAGCCATAGCTATGTTAACAAATGCTCGCAGAGATATTTACGTCGGTAAAGATCCTGCTACTATTAAAATTATAGCCAATGCAACTAGCACCAAAGACTTCCTTGCTAGATTAAAAACATTAGAAACAGAAATGTATAAGACCATATACAAGAAATAAATAGAACAAAAGTAAGTATTTGTCACTTTAAACAAAATTATATTATTTAAAGTTTAGTCACACTCCAATTACCATCAGCTCTGATATCGTTCAGGGCTTTTGGTTTTTTATTATAGGCTGCTATGGCTATCATAATAGAATTATCCGTTGACAGGCCTATACCAGGATAATACATATCTACACCCTCTTCATTGCATAGTATTGATAATTGACTTTTGATATGAGTGTTGGCACTCACTCCACCTCCGACTATTAATGACTTAGTATTATATTCATAGATAGCTTTTTCACACTTTTTAACTATTACATCAGTCACAGAATTTTCAAATTCCAAAGCCAGCTCTAATTTTATATTATTATCTATGTTGTCTATTTTTTTTATTATATTAGCTACGGCAGTTTTAAGCCCACTAAAAGAAAAATTAAGATCACCAGAATGTAACATGGGCCGAGGTAGGCGGAATTCATCACGCACTATCATTTGTGACTTGCGAGCATATTCAGCCAAGCGACTAATTTCTGGGCCTCCCGGATAGGATAGACCCAGCATACGAGCGACTTTATCAAAAGCTTCTCCAATGGCGTCATCGTGAGTTTCCCCTACCAACTCATATTTGGATATTTCAGAAAACCTAACAAGTTCGGTATGGCCTCCAGATATAAGTAATGCCAGAGCGGGGTATTTGGGTGTCACCATAGTATAATTGTCTGTTGAGCCACGAGATTCTAATAAGCTAGCTAGTATATGGCCTTCCATATGATTAATGGGTATTACCGGTATATCCCAAACAATAGACAATGCCTTGGCAAAATTAACTCCCATCCATAGAGCAGGAGGCAATCCTGGTCCAGAAGTTACTGCTACGGCATCTATCTTTGGTTTTTCTATATTAGAAAGTAAATCCAAAATATTCTCAGCTAATTCTCTTTCTCTAGAAAATAATTCATATAACACATGTTGTTTGTCCTCTTCTATTAGCATTCTTCGCTCTTTGTACATCTTTGACTCCCCCAAGCATTTTAGAAGTAAAATAGGCAAAGCTTTGGCATGTTCACGTTTGGCTAGATCAGGGTATACACCACCATATTCTTTATGGAGATCTATTTGGCTATTTAATTCATTAGCCAAGATATTAAAGCTATAATTATCTTTATTTTCTCTAATGTCTATTATTGATATACCTGTTTCATCACAGCTAGTTTCTATACTAAGTACTTTCATGTTTACAATATACCATAAAATGACGTTATTGTCTCGAATATGCTAGTATGTATAAATGAAAATAATATTGGCAAGTATTGGCAAAGCTCATGATGCAGAATATGCGGGACTCATCAATGAGTTTACAAATAGAATAAATAAATATATAGAAACAGAGTGGATGATAATTAATAGCGATGAAATCTTTTTAGAAAAAATAAAGTCGGATGATTATTTTATATTATTAGACGAAAGAGGTAAAGAGTTAGATAATAATAATTTTTCCAAGCAAATAGAACAAGTCTATAATGGAGGCAAGAAGAGATTAATATTTTTAATAGGTGGTGCCTATGGAGTAAATGACAATATCAAAAGCAGGGCAAACTTCACTATGTCATTTTCTAAACTTGTATTTCCCCACATGCTAATGCGCGTCATGCTCGCCGAGCAATTATATCGTGCCCACACAATCATTAAAGGAGAGAAATATCATCATGAGTAAATCAGGTCTACAAGTGGTGGGCGATAAGGGATTCGAACCCCTGACATCCACAACGTCAATGTGGCGCTCTACCAACTGAGCTAATCGCCCGATATAAATATTATAGCATTTATTTTGAGAATTTAAAACGCGCAGGAAGCCTAAGCTTATTACGCGTTTTTTGCAATCTGGTCGCCACCTACATGGAGACATTGGCTCTGCTGACTGGAGTATAGCCTACATCTTCCAGCCAATCATCGTCACCAGCAATGGGAATTTGGTATTCTGCTGTTGCCATACGCACAGCAGACCAAGTCCTGCATATAGCCTGCAGACGAGGAAGTAGTTCCTCGGCCAGCGGAGCATACTCATCGGTACGGACAACCACACGGTGTTTGTGGTCGTGTATGCGGCCAGTGTCTGCAAGGGCTGGTTTGCCCGATACTGAGGTATAAACGGCGCGCAGAGCATCACCTGCAGAGTGTCCGTTCACTATTCTTGCAACAGCCAAGTTGTAAACATGTCTGTACGACACACTCTTGCCATCTGCGTCCACAATAGATAAAGCCGAGAGATCATTCGTATGACGGAACATTTCGAATCCTCGGTGGTTTCGTTTAATCTATTATACACCCAAAACATATTAAGTCAAGCCTAGTCCCTAATCTTATTTGCAATCAGTATCATCGAGAGGAAATTTAATATACCCATAAAAGGCATAGTGATGAAGCCAAATATAAGTATGTCATTATTGTTGGAGCAGGCTGGCAATAGTGCAGAAGCGTCACAAGGCATAGACATGATGTTGTCCAGTACGTATATATTAAAATGATAATAATAGTGATATACACCAATGGCCAACCCGATGCCAGCCAGTAGCATTATTATTTTATTGACGTTGGTGATTTTATATTTTAATGATAATAGTGCTATGGGAAATATAGGAAATAACGCCACTCGTCCCCACCAACACATTTCGCAAGGTGCAGTTTTATAAATGTACTCATATATTATCGCTCCTATTATAGAACCTCCAGAAATCGCGGCAATTGCTAATAAATAAAAAGTATCTCCGTTGGTTTTTTCTCTTTTATAAAGTCCAAATAAAGAAAAGATTTTGTTAATTATTTTAATTTTAAAGTCTATTATATTTTTAATAAAAGAGAATTTGTTTTCAAAAGTAATTAATAAAGAAAAATTAAATATTAATACAGCGCCTATTGATAATATAGTAGAAAAGGTGGTGAGTGTCATGTATATATTATAACATATCCTGTGCGAGAGCAAAGGTTTGATTCATTGCGTACTGCTATCATATTTTCACATTGAGGTGACCCAGAATAAGCATGTTTATCAAGACTTTTTAAGGTTTTATGTATCATATCTATTTTGTAAATTTTAAATCCTGCATCTGATAATAAATTTATTATTTCTATAGTTTTATAATTAAACATCTCGGCATTTTTGTCATAAATTTCAAAAAATATAGCTTCGGTTTTTGTCAGTGTGTCCTTAGCTCCATTAAAAACTTGCAACTCATAACCCTCCACATCTATTTTTATCAAATTTATTTTTGAGAAAGTTAATTCGTCATCCAATTTTTTTATTGGGACATATATTATGTTTTTGTTAGAAGATAAATTATTAGTTGTATAAGTCTTGCTATTTATTTTTTTATCTAGTTCTTCTTCTTGGTCGTTAGCGTCATTTATTACGTGATTGATATCGTCGTGATTCTCTATTGTAGAGAAGGCGACCTCGCCGTCACTATCACCGAGAGCAATATTGCGAGTGATGATACGTGGTATCAAATTTTTATTATTTAATATTGACCTTGTCAAATATGTAAATGTCAGAGGGTGCGCCTCATAGGCTATTGTTAGTCCATCACGCGGAATCGACGTGTCACTATATATAGAAGTATTATTAGCAGAAGTGGCGACTGTAGCACACAGTGTGGTCGTGCCTATATTGGCACCTATGTCTATATAGTTGTCGCCACTTTTTAAATAGGCCTTGAGGAATTCTTCATCGCCAGGATGGCGTATTATATCAGGATAAGTGTATAGCACTTGGGAGAATTGATTGGGAGCATAATGCAAAAAGTAATTATGCCTCTTATATTTAAATATTGATAATGGTAAAAGGAAAGGTAGAAAGTCCCCAATTATAAAGACTATTTTAGACTTTATGAGATGTAACAAAAATTTAAAAGAGGATTTGTGCCCCTTTATTTTTTTTATATTATTTATAATAAAATTCATGTTATAATATATTGTAACATAAAAATAAAATATATAATATGTACATAATATTCTCTAAGTGTAAAAAAATATTTATATTCTTTTGCAAAGTTATAAAATTTTTTAAGAATTATTTGTTTAAAGATCCTGTTTTTGTTTTTAAATACTTCTTTGCTTACTTTCAAAGTGACTATGTACCACATGCTAAATTCTATAGCACAGAAGAATTCATGACAGAAATAAAAAAGGGGAAGAGCTTTGTCAGAATAGGTGATGGAGAAATAGGTCTATTGCATCATCGTGATATACATTATCAAAAAGCTGATCCATTATTAATTTCAAAACTGAAAGAGATTATAGAAAATTATGGAAAAGAAAATACAGAAACAGATTTAAATTATAAAGAAAATATCGAAACAAAAATAGAAAAAAATAAAAACAAAAGTTATAACTACATATTGAGTATTCCTATATTTGTAAATACATCAAATAAAGATTTAGAAAATACTAAAGGAAAGTTATCTTGTTGGCTGCCGCTCAAGGTGGAATTTTTTAGAAGGTTTAATCAAGAAGCTAAATATTTTGATGCTCACGCTTTCTACAGGAAAGACTTCTTTGAAAAGTATATGTATGACTATCTCAAAGATAAAAAGTTAATAATAAATACAAAAGCAGAAACTATAAATAATCAAAAAGAAAACATAGAGAAAATGTTTGATGTGCTGGGGTGGATAGAGTCCAAATCATCAAATTCTTTTGATGATTATGAAGAGACAAAAGAGAAAATACAAGACCTAATAGATAGAGAATTATCTTTGAAAAATAAATTGAAATTAGGTATAGTCAAAAAAGAAACAGAAAATATTAAAAAAGATATAGTCCTCATACTAGCGTCTGGCCCCATGAGTAAAGTGTTGTCTTATGATTTTGCTCAGCAGGGTATACAAGGCATTGATATTGGTAAGGGCTTTGAGCAATTGTATAATGAGGTGGATTATGAGGAGGAGATATGATAAAATTACTAACATGGACAAAGAGGAAAATGACTTGATAAAAAGGGACGGTGGTATAAAAATTAAAGATAAAATTATATTAGGTGTACATTATGAACATGATGCAACTGTGGTGTTGATCAAGAATGGTGAGATATTGGAAGCTATGAGTGAAGAGAGGCTTAGTAGACAAAAGAAGCATGCAGGATTTCCACATTTGGCTTTACAGTATATTAAAGATAAATACAAAATAAGTCACTTTGAAAAAGTGATAGTTGTGGGTGACACCAAACTCTCTTTTGGCACTATTGAATTATCAAAAGATGATAATATGAAAATAAGGAAAAATAAAAGTGCCACCAAAAGATATTTAAGATCTTTAGGATTTAGGTTCCCCGTTCTAGGTTTACTCTTTTCTTTACGCGATAAAGTTCTAGTATTCAAAAATACTTTTAATAGAAAAAACAAAACAGAAGAATATTTAAAAAATATATTCCCAAATTCTGAAATAGAATATATTGATCATCATCTAGCCCACGCCTATGCTATTATACCTTTTATGGATAATCACGAAAAGAGGGTAGTGCTGACATGTGATGGTGCTGGAGACGGAGCCTGTGCCTCAATTAATATATATGAAAATGGTGAGATGAAAGTTATTTCGCGTACGGAATGGCAAAATTCTCTGGGGCTTTTGTATTGCGCTATTGTAGACCTTTTGGGCATGTCTAGGAATGAACATGAATTCAAAGTTATGGGGCTGGCACCATATGCCAAGGTCAGTAGCGGAGAAAAGGTGTATGAGAAATTAAAAAGTTTGATACATTTTGATCGTCACAGTATGACATTAAAATCAAAAATACCTTTACAGAAAGCTACAGAATATCTAATAGCTAATGAATATTTTAATTACAGATTTGATTCCTTGGCATATGGTATACAAAAGTTAACAGAAGAAATATTGGTAGAAATGGTGCAGGTCTCTATAGAAAAGTTTGACTGTAATCAAATAGCCGTAGGAGGAGGCGTCTTTATGAATGTCAAAGCCAATCAAAAAATATTGGAGCTTGAACAAGTAAAAGATTTTACTGTGACCCCAAGTTGCGGAGATGAATCATTGGCCATAGGAGCCGCTATATATGGGTATATTAAAAATTATAATTATCAAGATATAAAGAAGGTAGAGAATATATATTGGGGCAGTGAGTATACAGATGAAGAAATTAAAGAAGCTATAGACAATTATAAGTTTACAGCCAAAAATAAAAAAGGAGAGAAAGCTGAAATTAAAATTGAATATATAGGAGAATATAATGCAAATGAATATGACAAAAAGAATAATAACAACAGTATTGGTATTGAAAAAAATAATATAGAAAAAATAGTAGCAGAACTCTTGTCAAAAAATAATGTAGTAGGACGATTTTCTGATAGAGCAGAATGGGGGGCGAGGGCTCTGGGCAACAGATCTATATTGGCCAACCCATCGTCCAGAGATAATGTGAAGCTTATTAATGAAATGATAAAGAATAGAGACTTTTGGATGCCATTTGCCACCTCATTATTGTATGAATACGCTGATGTTTATTTATATAATCATAAAATGAAGTTGGCTCCGTATATGGCCATTACTTTTGAAAGTAAAGAAAAAGCACATCAAGAAATAATAGCGGCACTACATCCATATGACCTTACTTCACGGCCACAAACAGTCACCAAAGAAGCCAATCAAAAGTATCACAACTTGATAAATGAATTCAGAAATATTACGGGTATAGGTGGAGTGCTCAATACCAGTTTCAATTTGCATGGAGAGCCAAATGTAGAAAGCCCATATGACGCCATCAGGACTTTTGATCTTTCGGGTATGGAATATTTAGCCATAGGCAATTACTTATTATCTAAATATGAATAGTCTACTTAAATTAAATATATATAAAATAAAATGATAAACAAAAGCATTCACTATATATGGCTTGGAAAAAAGGAAATGCCAAAATCCTATAAAATATCGAGAGAGTCTTTAAAGAAATTTGCAAAAGATTTTGAAGTTAAAGTTTGGACAGAAAATGAATTATCAAAGTTTGATCTTCCGATTTATTTTTACAAATTAATGAATGAGAAGAAATTTGCCCTCGCTTCTGATATATATAGAATGCATATACTGAATAAATACGGCGGTATATATTTTGACACTGATCAAATATTGATAAATAGTATAGACGATTTATTGGAAAATAAAATGTTCATATCACGATATCATGAAGTAAGTGATTATTATGGATTTGGTCTTTTGGGTGTAGTCCCAAAGCATATATTTTTAGAAAAAATGATAGATTATTATAATAATATAGATACAGATAAATATATTATAATAAATAAAATAGGTAGTGAAATTATAAATTACATGTTGCATGTTAAAGACGGTATAGAAAACAAAAAAGAAGTAAAAATAAATAACGAAATAAAAATATTAGATCAAGAATATTTTTATCCTCTTACAGAAAATGATTATAGAAAAAATACTAGGAGTTATCACATGGCCAATACTTCCTGGATACCGTGGTATAGAAAAGCCTTATATAATATGCCTTTTTACACACAAATCAAGAATTTTATAAAGTCTATTTTACCAAATAGTTTAAAGAAAAAGATTTTTAAAATAGAATATTTGTAATGCTTTAAGTTCTTACGGGTGTTTCTTCTATAAAGTCAACTTCCAATATACTCGACCCGAAGCTTTCTCTTTTTTGATATACACATAGCGGAGCGTAAGCGTAGAATTTCATACCCAATTGTTTACGGGCCTCGTCCGGTACGCGATCAGCAGGATAGACTATAGGTGTATTCATCTTGTATAATAGCTCGGCGGCATGTCTTGTTATTAAATATGCGCCAGCCAAATATAAAGGTCTATAGAATGGTACAGCTTGCCCACTAGATTTTTTTAAATTTGTTTTGTTAGAATAGTATTTGTTCCTGAGAAATTCAAATACAGCAAGAGGTAACATATAGCAAGCTTTTATGAAAGAATAAATTATGAATTTTACTTTTTTATATAAATTATTTTTATTTAATAATTTATAATTAAGGAATAGAGAATTAATCCAGTGATAAATAAAAAACTTACCGGGTCTTGGATAATCAAAAAGTAAATAGTCCCAAATAAGCTTGTTTTTAAGGTTCTTTTGAACTTCGTTAAGCTCTATTTGTTTTTCAATTATTTGTTTAAAGTTTTTGGGTAAACATACATCGTCTTCTAATATTAGAGTGTAATTATTTTTATTTTCTAATATTTTCTCGTAACACAGCTTGTGGCTTTTTGCACAGCCAAGCTCACCTGGGACTAGCAGCTTTCCGTTTTGCTTTATAGCTAGCGCTTCATTATATTCTTCAGCAAAGTTATATTCTTTACCATATATAGCTGGCACTCTTTCAAAATCCATATCTAGCTCTTGCATTTGTTTATTCATAAACTCCATACGCTCTTTATCCTTGTCTAGATTTATTATATAGACTTTGAATGACTGTTCATGTTTGATATCGTAATTGTCTCCATCAACTTTTTTATTATTTATATTTTCTTTTTGCATATTTTTAAACGTAAAGTAAATAATATAATCACATTATAAATAGTTTCTTTTATCTTATTAAATTTATTTTGATGTTTTAAATTTTGAGTTAAACCTAAATCTTGATATCCAGATGTGATAGTTGTATTTAAATTTCTATAAATAAAAGTTGGACATAATTGCGCAAAGTAATACCACTCCTTACCATTTTTTATTTTTTTATTGAAATGCGCTTGTTTTGCCATATTACTTTCTACTATATGTGTAGCGTCACCATAAAATCTTTTGAATATCATACAATCCCAAAAATAGTTTATAAGCGAGCTGCCCTTGTTATTTGTAGTTATTACTTTGCCACTATCATAAACACGGTTGGTTACAAGCCATTTAATCATTAACTTGTAAGATGATAATGATGTATATATTTCACTCAGAGCCTTGGAGGCCAACCAGTCGTCATCATCTAGAAATATAACGTAGTTACCAGTTACTTTTGTCAAAGCTAAATTACAAGAATAATTTTTACCTTTATTTTCTTTATTTTTAATGTAAATTATTTTTTCTTCTGTAATAGCTTTTATAATATCTTTATCATTTTCAAATAGAGAGTAATCGCAATCTGGTGAGTCGTTAATGATTATCATTTCAACTTGAAACCCAAATGAAGTTTGACTTAAAACAGAATTAACACACCTCGATAATTGCTCTGGCCTTTTATGTGTAGGAGTAATGATAGAGAATTTCATTTTTTAATTATAGCATAGATACAACCCCTTCATCGCTTCGCGGAGCTTCCCCAAGGAAGCATTAAATACATTCGTGTTATATATTTCCTCATGTCTTTATCTAGTACGCCCACATAAATCGCTATCAATACAATTACTATGGTAATAGATACAGAATATATATCTATTACACCAAAGTCAGTATATAGCTCTATGATCATAGACCCCATGCGCTGATGCATGAGATATAATGGGTAGGTGGCCAGTCCTAATATTTGTAAATATTTTATCAAGGTTTTGTTCTCTATATATAGAGATAAAAAAGTAAATAAAGTCGCTATGGCAAATATATAATATATCAATGTTTGATTGAGTCCATTAAATATACCAAATTTATTTGTCATTACACGTGCTTCGTTGATTGCTATCAAGTGATTACTAATATATTTTGTCATGTATATACTTGCGATCATTAAACATATTGGTAAAAAAAAGCCTTCTAATACTCTTATCTTATTCTTTATTTCTAGAAAGTTAAAAAGAGAAGCTTTTTTGCTTAAAGTAAAATAACTTTTTGTTAAATTAAATAAATGTTGTCTTTTTTCTTTTACAAAATAATTAAAATTTAATATATACTGTATCAGTATGGCGAGCGTGCCCCCATATACGAAATAGGGAGCATATCTGACAAGTAATAATTTACTTATTAATAATTCACTAAAGCCAAAAGTATAAGATATAAAAGAATAGCCAAGCCAAAGAGCAAAGAAATAAATAATATTTTTACGTCCAGCCACATAAGCAAATAATCCTATATAAATATAAAATAGTATTTCTATAGTCAATGTCCAATATGAGCCATCTATCATATTGGCCGTCTGCCCATTATTAATTATAAATAAATTTAATAAATATTTGTAAAAAGGTAAATGAGATGACGCCATAAATATAGTCATAATATAAGTGATAGTACAAAGTATCCAAAATAATGGGTATAATCTTATAAATCTACTCCAAACATAAGCTTTGATATCTAGTTTATCTATAGTATTGCCATTTGTATCTTTTTTATTTTTTAAGCTATTGTAAATTACAAATCCACTAATTATAAAAAATAACTCCACTCCTAAATAACCATGATTAACCAATGTATATAACAAAATTTGTAAATTATGCAAAATAGAGTCAGGTGGTATATTTATATTTTGCAGGCTTCCAGAATAATAATGAAAGAGCATTACGAATACAGCAGCCAAGAAACGCAACACATCCAACAGAGAATAATATTTTATATTCATAATTTAATTTAAATTTTTTAAATGATATATATTTATCTCTCCTTCCATCTTATTTTTATATATATTTTTTCTTTTAATTATTAAATTAATTGTAAAAGATATCAGAGAAATACATATTATAAATAACTTTTTTATTGATGAAGATTCTCTGATGCGAGCTAACCATATGTTTCTATTATTGTAAATATGCAAGAGCTTAATTTTGCTAAGCTCTAAATTAAGCTTGAATATATGGCTAAATACAGGACTGATATGCCCAGTACCACGCATTTCAGCTATGCCAAAATATTCTAAAAATCCAGTCAGTAAAAATCTTATACGAGAAAAAGTACTCTCTACATTAGGGCTAGTAATTATGGCTTGACCATTATATCCAAGTATGGACTTTATTTCACGTATCAGCATGAAGCTATTTTCTAAATGTTCTATGACTTCTATAGCAATGATAAGGTCATATTTGCGATTGTTATTTTGAGTTAATAATTTATTAGACCAAATGTTGTTGAGGTCATAAGAGTAAAGTCTTGTACCTTTGACTTTGTAATGCTCTGGCAAATATTCTATAGCATCAATATTTTTAATACCATAATCCAGCAATCTCTTGTCAAAATATCCGCTACCAGCACCCAAGACAAGCACATCCAAGGCTTTGCCTTTATTGTGTTCTTTAATTATACTTTCACATAAATTAAAAACAGTGTCATGCACTAGTGGTGCAGCAAAGGCGTCTAATTGTTTTTCGCCAGAATCATGCTCTTTTCTTGATAGATTAACGCCTTGATTGCCTGTATGATTTTGGTTTTGTAAATTCTTTAATGACATATTTATTGATGTATTATAGCATATTTTTATGTTATAATTAATCTCATGTTACTTAAGCTTAAAAACTATATAAAACATAAAACGCCTCGTGTTTATGACAAGTTTAGAAATATTTGTTTTCCTGTGTATCTTAATTTAAGAAATAGTAAAGTAAAAAACTTTGATAGAAAAGTTAAAAATATAAAGTTTGCTGGAGTTAAATATAAATTAGTACTCAATAAAGACAATGGCTTTGTCGATGAAGAAATATATTGGAAGGGTGTGTATGAAGAGGAGGTGATGTTGGCTTTACAAAAAGAAATAATGTCTTGTATTTCTCCCCTCCCTAAATCTTGGGGAGAGGTCGTTTTTCTAGACATAGGTAGTAACATAGGACAAGAATTGATTTTTGCCGGAGCCGCGGCAAGAGATATTTTAAATAAAAATAATATTTCTTTTAAAGCTATAGGATTTGAACCTATTAAAAGTTTGTATGAGCAAGTCAAAGAAAGTATACAAATAAATAACTTTAAACAATTTGGCAATACTACGGATATCAACAAAGAAAATATTTTTGTTGATATTAAAAACTTTGCTCTAGGAGACAAAGACGAAGAGTTAATTTTAAAAAGCCCCATTATAAATGTGGGAGGATCATCACTGGTGCGTAATGAAAATAATACAGTGGGTGAGATTAGGGAAGAAAAAATAATAGTTAAGAGAGGAGATGGTATAGTTTTTAATATTTTAAATGAAATAAATTTAGAAAACAAAGAAGAAAAAAGTATAAAACTTATAATCAAAATAGACGTAGAGGGCTTTGAATATGAAGTTATGAAAGGATTGTCAGAAACTATAAAGAAATATAAACCTATAATAATAATAGAATATTCTCCTACTTTTTATATTAGAAATAGTGCCATGGGAGATAGATCAAAAATTGGAATTGAACTTTTACAGATACTAAAAGAAGAAAGTTATATTATGGAAATAATAGATATAGGAGAATACAAAAATAAAATTTACAAAGGGGAAGAAATAATTAATTGGGGTAGAGACTTCAGGGGCGAGCAAGCTAATTTACTTTTGTACAAAATTTAATTTTTTATATAAATAATTTTTATTTAGTTTATAGAAATTAAGGTCTATATTTTATTTATAATATTTATATTCTATATAACTGTAATTTCATTATTTTTTCTATGTCTGTGTTCCATAATAAAGGCTATTAATATAGATAATATACCAACTAAAGTATAAGTAGTAGTGGAAGCAATTGCGGCACCATATAGACCATATACAGGTATAAACAACTTACATAATAAATATAAAATAACAGCTCCAAATATACTGGAGTAGAGTATATAATATTCTTTCCTATGTGTCATAAATATCATAGCAGAAAAGTTATTTATAAATATACCTAATAGACCGAAGGAGTACAAAGCTAAAATAGTATTAACACCTTCAAATTGTGAACCATAAATTAAATTAGTTATATAATATCCTCCTAAATTAAAAATTAAAATAAAGAATAAGGCAGATATAATACCAGAGACATATCCCAACATTATAGAAGTGTAGCGTATGCGAGACCTCACGCCGAGTGCTAAATGTATAACTAATATGTTACCAATAATACCAGATATGATTACAGGATATTCTGCCAGGCGCATAGCAGCACTGTATATACCTAGATCATGATTATCCACATAGAATTTGAGCATAAATAAATCAGCACGGCTAGCAAGTAGAGAAAATATGTATATACCTAAATAATATTTAGCTTGAAAGATTATAGAAAGTGTATTTCTTACTTCTTGTTTTATTTTATTAAAAACACTCGATATATTTTTTATTAATATTGTTTTTATTTGCAAAATTTCTGTTAATTTTGTTTCAAATAAACCCTTACTTTTTAATAATTTAAAGTTGTTAAAAATAAATAAAGAGAAAATAAACATTGGCTCTAATAATATTATGATTAGGAATAGCATGGCTGGAGCTTTATAATAGACGGCAAGTAATCTAGAAAGTAATATTAATAAAGAAATTACAATGGCACCTCTATTTACTGATGGCAACAATCTATTAGCCAAGGCATAGGCGTTGTATTGAGTAAAGAATGTAACAGAAATAGAAGACAATAATATGGCACATATATACATAGACAATTCAAAAGGATTGTCACTTTTGAATATTGTTAAAGGTAATATAATACATAAAGCTAATACTGTAATTATAATTTTTGCTTTACTTACTTTTAAAAATATACTTTTAACTTTTTCTTCGTCATGATTATTTCTCATCATTTCATAAGTCGACCAAGTATCTATGCCAGAATTGATAAACACAGTCATACTGGCCAAATATTGAGCATAAGAAATTATACCCAAATTAGCAGGGCCTAGATATTTAGCAATAAAAAATAATGATACTAAAGAATTAACTTGTGATATTAATTGTAGACCTACATAAGACTTTAATAAATTAAAGCTATAGCTAGAAAATATTCTTTTGAATGAAAATTGTTTTATTTTAGAAAATATCATTATATTGTTATATTAGCACACACAAGGCCAGTCGCGAAGCGACTGGCCTTGTGTGTTTAATTCAACCTCATCCTCCTCAATATATTTATAATAAAAGGACGGAGGCCTTTGGGTATGATGGCTTTGCCTAGTTTTACAATTTGTAATTTATTCATGATACGCATGAAAGGCGTCTGCCAAGAATAATTCCAAAGGTGCACAGAGTAACTATTGTCAGTTATAAATTTCTTATAATCTTCTTTTTTATTTGCGGCGGGTAGAGGATAAAAGTACTCAGAGCTATAAATAACTAATTCGTCTTGGGGTATTTCTTTGGAAAGCCTTGTAACTATTTTTGGTATTTCAATTACTACATTCATATTATTATTTTTGTAATGTTCTGAATAAAATTCATAAAGCTTTTTTATAAAGTCATTGTTTTTATTACAAGCAATAATGCCACAGCTAATATGTTCTTTGTCTTCCATTCCCCATAGGGAGATATCGCCATTATTTTTTGTGAAAAGTGGAGTAGGGTCACGGAGTATTAGCATGTCAGTGTCGAGATATACTCCACCGTATTCATATAGTTTTTGAAACCTCACTACGTCAGCCACATAGGCCCATCTTTTATTTTTATAAGCATGACGCGCAAATGGTGGTAAAGTATTTATGTCTATATTATTTTCATTCCAACACATTATTTCATATTGAGGCATCTTTGCTCGCCAACTATTTATGGCTAGCCTTCTGGCGCGATCACTCATTATGTCATTAGGTCCAAACCAACAATAATGTATAATCTGCGGTATCATCACTTGATTATATAATATTAGTATTTTATGTGCAATATGTATGTTGGCTAATGCATGTGTACGCATAATATTCTGAGGTTATGAAATTGTGTATTACTTTACTAAAAATAGGGAAACAGGTGGTATAATTGGATATATGGAAGGACTTTCTAGAGAAAAGATAGGCGAAGATATAGATAAGGCTTTGGCCCATGTCACAGTAAATGGTGTAAACACTCATGATAAAAGTGCTGACAAAAGTGTTGGCAATGGTAATAGATATGCTGTAAAGGCTCGAGACTTTATAGATCAAATTAGAAGAGATAGCATAAGTACTGTAGACGGAATTAGAAGGAAGAACAGAAGCGATGAAGAAGTGGCAGCACTCGACTCTCTAGAAGCTCTTCTGGGTAGTACATCTGTCGGTGCCATACAAGCCAAGAGAGCGGCCGACGAGGCTATAGCCAAAGCCAAGATAGAGGAAGCTAAAACTAAGAGTAAAGATATTCACAATCCGTCAGACCTTGAAATGATGTCGGCTCTGGGAGATAGGGCAGTAGATTCTGTATACCTTAAACAGGTCAAGCAGGCTGTCAAGAAGAGAAGGAGATTGCTCTCTCAAATAAATAATATAAAAGCTGCTCTTTTACAATTAAAATCAATACAAGTAGAGAGAGGCACAGACCTTCAAAGGCTTGACCTAGAAAATAATGCAAATGTAAAATTAGAAAAGTTAAATAGAAGACTAAACGCTTTAAGGCGGCTAAATAGTAGTGCCTTCACTGTAATGGGTATATATGAATTGAAGAGATTAAGGACTGACGCTATAGCGGGTAAAATAGTCGAGACAGAATATGTGGCAGAGCAATTGGCAAAAGTAGAGCAAGGTATATTACAAGGCAAACCTATTTTTATCAAAGGCCCACCCGACACAGGCAAGACCGAGCTGGCCAAACATGCAGCCACGAAGATCTTTAAATTAAAACAGAAAAAGACCTCTCCAGTAGGTGGAGTCAAGGGAGATGTTGAATCGCCTTTGACAGGCGGAAGGGGTTTGAGTGGTGTTCCGTACTACATAGTGTCTGGTCAGAATAATATGGATAGTGGGGACATCGCCGGTCGGCATGCCATCAAGCAAAGTGTGCCGGACACAGCAAAGATGATAGAAGAAATAAATGCTGAAGTGGCTAAATATATGAATAGTCCAGAGGCTTATGTGCCGGTGGGTCCGAATAGAAAAGCATTATTAAATAAACAAAGAGATGCCTATCATAAATTAGCTGTAGCTATCATAGCGCCCAAATATCAAGCCGGCACTATCACAGACTTTGATATGGGGCCAATATACAAGGCCATGGAGCAAGGTGTGCCACTTATAATAGATGAAGCCAACACTATACCCCAGGGTGTATTGATATTACTCAATGATATATTGACCAAGGAGCCTGGCGACACAGTCACAGTACAAGAGGATGGAGGTAGTACAATAATAATCAAGAAGGGCTTTTGCATTATATCCACCGGTAACACTGGCCCACAATACAAAAGGAATCCTCTAGAGAGCGCTTGGAAAGATAGACAGGGCACAGTAATTGATTATGAATATTTACCAAATGCTGTGTCAGGTGGTATGGAATCTGGAGCAAAAGATAGTCAGCTCTGGCATATGATGCTGGCGCAAATGATAGACAGCAATGTCAGTCTGACTATGAATGAAGGTGACGTGGAAGAAATGTGGAGACTATCCAAGGCTATAAGATTTGCTCAGGATGTATTTGAAGGTAAAGATGACGTGCCTATGCCGTCTGCTAATGGAGGTAGGTCCGCTCGCACTGCCAAAGATATGATCAAGACCACAGCCATAAGTAATAGACTGGTAATGACAATACTTGAGGCCTATAAAGCAAATAATATGCAGAAAAGCTTTGAAGATTTGCTAATGGAAAAATTTATAATAGAAAAAACCAATATAAATGAAGACGATGCTGATCGTGATAGTCGGGCGGCATACCTAGAAATATTTAAAAAGTGTGGCTACTTCATAGATCCCAACAATCCAAATCTATACAAAAGTAGTAATTATAATATAAAGCAAAGTGTAGATGGTAAAATAAATATAAAAATAACAGGAAATACAAAAAGAGAAATAAAGCTGCGTACCTATTCATCTCGTGAAGTGACACAATTCGCTTATGGTAAAGCTCCAAGTATAAAGCAAAGTGAGAAAGATAAAATGATAGACAGATATGAACAATTGTTAACTCCAGGGCAGAGATTAATCCTTGAGAAAGAGAAGCTAACTAAAGAACTTGCGAGACTGGCACAAGAGGCGGCTGATCTAGGAAATAGAATGAACAATCCACGGCCCCTCCCCAACCCTCTCCACAAGGGAGGGGGCCAACCAGACACTCAACCCACCACCCCAGTACCTACATCCCCAGACCCTCTCTGGTCCCACCCAGACATCCAGTCCATAATGGACAAAGAATTAGTCAAAGGCATAGCAGGAGAAGTAGCTCCCGGTATAATATCTCTAGAAACTAAAGATTATAAAGGCAAAACAGCAACTGAATTATTAGACCAAGGTAAATACGATACTGTAGAAAATTATCCAAAACAATATGACAGACCAGAAGACAAAATCACAACAGACTCACTTGAAATAACATTTTTAAACCCAACCAAGTCCAGAAAAACAGCTGATATAAAAGCCGAAATGCATAGACTGGGAGTAAGACCACTTAATGCTCATGAACTATATGCCCTTGGTATAAAATATCCAGAATTACAAAGGAAACAGGCTTTTATAGCCTTAGGCTCTGCTCAAACTTTCGGTGGTGATATTCACTTCCCGTGTCTCTGGGGGTTTGACTCTGGGCGTTTGGTGTTCACGTATACCGACGTTGACGGTTGGAGTGACCGTTGTCGTTTCCCTGTCGTTCGCAAATAGGTCTTGATATTGTATAAAAAGTCAAAAAGTGTTATTGTGTATGGGAAATTAATATGAATAAAAGTAAGAAAATAGAGCCGGTAGACAAAATAATAGTGCGCGGAGCGAGGACTCATAATTTGAAAAATATCACAGTCGAAATGCCGAGAGGCAAAATGATTGTGTTTACTGGATTATCTGGATCAGGTAAATCTTCGCTGGCTTTTGATACTATATTTGCCGAGGGGCAGAGGAGATATATAGAAAGCTTGTCTGCTTATGCTAGACAATTCCTTAATCAAATGCAAAAGCCAGACGTGGACGAGATAATAGGACTATCTCCATCTATATCTATAGATCAGAAGTCAGCAGGGCGGAATCCCCGCTCTACTGTAGCGACCATCACAGAAATATATGACTATTTGCGTGTGCTATATGCCCGCATAGGCAAGCCCTATTGTGTGGACTGTGGTGAGAGGATACAAAGACTGAGTAATGAGGAAATTATAAACTTTATTCTTGATAAAATTAAAAAGATAAAGTACAATGACATCAAGACAAATATGCTGGGCGTAGAGTATAGTCATCACAATGTGAATATATTGGCTCCTATAGTGCGTGGACGTAAGGGTGAATATTATCAAATGCTTTATGATTATCTGGGTAAAGGCTATGGTGAAGTGATGGTGGACGGCGAGAGGAAAAGCTTGCGTGAGCAAATCACAATGGACAAAAACAAAAAGCATAATATATCAGTGTTGATAGATTCTATAACCATAGATGAATTAAAGAAAAAAGATGTAGCCAAGGACTCTATGATGAGACTGCATGAAGCGGTAGAAAGAGCCATGCATGAGTCAGGTGGATTATTAGAAATAGATATTTTGGGAGAAGTGTCGGTAATGAGTAATAAGTTTTCTTGTGCCAATTGTGGATTTTCTTTTCCTGAAATAGAGCCCAGATTATTTTCTTTCAATTCTCCATATGGAGCTTGTGCTACTTGTAATGGATTGGGTGTTAAATATGTAGGAGCATTGGACGCTTGTGAAGATTGTGAGGGTAAGAGATTGAGAAAAGAAGCCCTAAATGTATTCCTTGATGGAGAAAATAAAATTAATATAGTAGATATTACAAATTTATCAATAGAGGACGCTCAGAAATACTTTGTGCAATTACCACTCACAGATAAAGAAAAAGAAATAGCTAAAGTGGTGGTGAATGAAATAGAATCAAGGCTGGACTTTATGTTAAATGTCGGGCTGAATTATTTACAATTAAATAGAAAGGCCGACACTCTCTCGGGTGGTGAGGCTCAACGTATAAGGTTGGCATCACAACTAGGTAGCAAATTAGTTGGTGCCTTGTATGTGCTGGATGAGCCGACAATTGGCCTGCATCAAAGAGATAATGCTAAGCTTATACAGACTTTGATAGAACTACGAGACATGGGCAATACCATTATAATCGTAGAGCATGATGAAGATACTATATACGCTAGTGATTATATAGTAGACATCGGACCCAAGGCCGGAGTGCATGGTGGAGAAGTAATAGTCTCTGGATATTTGGATGAATTATTAACAGCCAAGACAAATAGTAGCAAATCATCCACCCTCGCCTATTTGCGTGGAGAAAAGTCCATACCATTACCAAAGGAGAGAAGGAGCAAAGAGCTAGGCAAAATAACAGTTAGAGGTGGCAATGTTTTTAATATTAAAAATATGAATGTGGATATACCACTAGGACGCATGATATCTATTACTGGAGTGTCTGGTAGTGGTAAAAGTACTTTTATGTATGAGATTTTAAATAGAAATTTAGAAGCCAGACTAGAGCGCGCCAAGAGAAGCCCAAAGATGTTTAATTGTGATAACTTTACTGGAGCAGAGTATGTGAGTCGCGTAGTATTAATAGATCAGTCAGCCATAGGTCGCACACCAAGGTCCAATCCAGCCACATATACTGGTGCCTGGACACATGTAAGAGATCTTTATGCTGAGACAGCAGATGCAAAGGTGAGAGGGTGGAAAGCCTCCAGATTTTCATTCAATGTAAGGGGGGGTCGTTGTGAAGCCTGCGACGGTAATGGAGAAATAGCCGTAGAGATGCATTTCTTGCCTACTGTATATGTCAGATGTGATGTCTGTAATGGTAAAAGGTTTATGAAAGAAACTCTGGAAATAAAATGGAGAGGTAAAAGTATCTATGATATATTGTGCATGACAGTGGAGGAGGCCCTTACCTTTTTCCAGGACATACCAGCAATATATGATAGAGTAAAGACACTGAACGAAGTAGGTCTAGGATATTTAGAACTTGGGCAAAGTGCCACCACACTTTCGGGTGGTGAAGCTCAAAGAGTAAAAATAAGTAGTGAATTGTATCGCACACATGTAGAAAAGACTATATATTTATTAGATGAGCCCTCTATTGGTTTACATTATGATGACATACAAAAGCTAATAGAAATATTAAATAGATTAGTAGATAAAGGTAATACTGTGATGCTTATAGAGCATAATTTAGATATAATAAAAAGTTGCGATCATATAATTGACATCGGTCCTGATGGTGGAGTGGGTGGTGGTAATTTGGTAGCGCACGGCACACCAGAGCAAGTAGCAAATAATAAAAATTCTTATACAGGGCAGTATTTAAAGAAAGTTTTGAAATCTAATAAAAAGTAAATATAAAAACGTAGAAGAATATCATTTGTATTTTAATGTGCCAATGCCATAGCCATGATATGATCGCTGGGGATGCCTTGTTTTACAAGTGTTTTTCTGGCTTCATATAAAGTCGCACCCGTGGTTGTCACATCGTCTATTAATATGTATAGATTATTTTCTGCGCTGTTATGCGTTTCCAATTCAGTGGGGCGGCCGCAGGCCGCCCCACTGAATTGGAATATGGGATTGATCGCAAAGACACCTTCTAAACTTTGTATTCTCTCATCTTTGTTGTTGGTCTGAGAAAGTTTGATAGAACTTTTATTTCTAATCAAAAGATTTTGTATAGAAAAATTAATTTGTTGTTTATATAAATTGTTTATTTTTCTATTAGTTTCTTCTTCTTTATATTTTAGAGAAGTAGACATTTGATTGTTAGCAAATGTTTCTAGCAGTGCTTCGCAAATAAATTGAGACTGATTATAACCTCTTGTTTTTTGTCTGTCTGGTGAAAGTGGTATGGGTATCAATATATATTTATTTATTTTAGAACTTTTTGAGTTGTCATTGCTTTCCAGATTATGGAAACGTATATACTCGTCAATTTTTTCTAAATAAAATTTATATATATGAGTCACTATATCGTAAATTAAAGATTTCTTATTATAATATTTAATTGAGTGTATTATTTTTTGTATATTATTATGTATTTTTTTATTTCTGTCACTATTGTATTTGTCATTATCACTATTATATTTATAATAAGCATATATCCAAGGTACTCCTATATTTTCTGATCTTGATAATTTATTATGACATTCATTACAAAGAGATTGGTCACTTTTATATTGCTTACACAAAATACAATTTTGAGGAATTAATAAATTCAATATAAAAAATAGTAAATTAAAACTTTTTAACATTTTATTAATTATATTATACCTCATAAGGTATATAATGTGCTATTATGTATATATGTTTAATATATTTGGCAATAATGATATAGAAATAGGTGTAGGCCTAGATATAGGGCATAATACTATAAAAGTGGTAGAACTGCGCAGAGACAAAGAAGGTGTAAATATACAAAATTATGGTGAAGTAGAATTATTTTCTTATGCTGGATTAGAAATGGGACAATCTGTGGGGTTGTCTAATGAACAAATTGCAAAAGCTATTAAAGATTTATTAGAAAAAAGTAAAATAGGTATAAAAAATATCTACGTATCTGTACCGTCTATTGAGTCCTATATATTTACTATAAACGTAAAAGAGGTAGAGGGTATAGAAATGTCCAATGTGATAGATTTAGAAATAAGGAAATACATACCTATGCCTATAACAGAATTAGCTGTGGATCATTGGCCAATTAGTAAAGATATAGATAAAGGTGAAATGAAATTATCGGTAATAGCAGTAAACAAATCAGTAATAGACAAATACATAAATATTTTTAAAAAAGCTGAACTAAATATATTGGAGGTAGAGATGGAGACTTTTTCTGCTGTTAGGGCCTTAAATTTAAATGATAAAAATTATTTACTTATTGACTCCGGAGGTTCGTATACTACAGCGACCTTGATTATTAAGGGTATTTTGTACAAAAGCCAAACTATACAAATAGGTGGTAACAATATAACTAGTGTTATAAAGAATAGCATAATGAAATCTTCTTATAAAGAAACAGAAATTTTAAAAAGGCAATTAATTGATAAAGAAATAGAGAATAATTCTATGATGAATATAATGGATATGTCGACTTATCCACTATTAGAAGAACTGGGACATATCGCCGAAAACATGGAAAGGGAGTATAATCTAATTATAGATGAGGTTATATTTGTAGGTGGTAATGCCAAGGCTTGTGCTGACAATGCTAGGATTAAAGATTTTTTTAAGACTATTGTTAAAGTTGGTTCTGGCTTTGAAAAATTAAATTATCCAAAATATTTGGTTAATTTGATTAACCGTGTCGGCCCCTCATATAGTATAGCCTGTGGCCTAGCACTTAAATCTTTTATAAAAAACAATGAATCCAAACAGTCTTAGCAATAATACAAATACAGTAGGCGCAGTCAGACTCACAAATGCTGCTGGTGGTTTTACTGGGGGTATAAAACCAATAGATAAAAAAATTACCCCGTCTAATCCTTTTGTAAAAGTCGGCTATATGTTATTAACATTTAGTTTTATTTTAAGTATAGGAATTTATTTTTATGATCAATATTTACAAAAGCTTTCCGCTCAAACTCTTAGTGAATCTCTGCAATACAGAGACGAAGTAAAAAATATACCACTAATAGAAATGCATGATTTATTAAATAAATTAACTTCTTTTAATGATGTAGCTAGTAAACATACCAAAGTAACAACAGTTTTCAAATTTATGGAGACTATGACTAACAAAAATGTGTATTGGAAAGGTATGTCATTGCGCTTCAATGAAAAGGGCATAATGGAAGTAAATTTATCTGGTGCTGCTAGTAATTATGCTGCTCTCATACAACAATTAGATGAATTAAAAGATAGCAAGTATAGAGAATTCATCTCTGTACCAGTTATAAGCGGCACAGTAAATAAAGTAGATGATAAAATTAATAATAAATCAGAAGTTTTATTTGCTATAAAATTTAATTTTTTAATTCCTTATGAAGAATCAAAGGACGGAGCAATATTTGCTAAGTTATTTTATGATTACAAAAATAATAATGTAAATTCAAAATTGAATGGAACTAGTAGTTTGCCGTTAATTATAGCTACGGGCACACAAGCCAGTTCTTCACTAATAAAATTTGCCCCTAGTAGTAGTACTGCCACTACAACTATAATAAAAAATACTCAAAAAAATATTAATAATTTAATAAAAAATGTACCATGAGCAATCAATTAAAATTTATTTTCTTATACGGTGTATCAGGAGCATTAATATGGATGTTTATATTGCCATCATATAATGGATCTGGTTATAATATTTTAAATAGAGAGTCTTTGATGAAAAAATATGAAGATCAAAAGAACGCCGAAGCATTAAAAGAAAAAGCAAAACTTTTGGCTGATGACGGGAAACAGCTAGCTGAACAGTATATAAACTTTAAGGATTCAGATAGAAAAAAGCTTCTATCTGCAATACCGCTAGGAGTTGACATTGTCAGAGCTCTAAACGAGATAACAGCAATAACAGAAAGTTCTAAAATAGGAACAAAATCTATTTCTTATGGTGAAAATGATGGTGAAAATAACAAAAATAAATTATATGTACCGATTACCTTTAATATAGGTGTAAGTTCTTCTTATGATCAAATTTATAATTATATAGAAAAATTACAAAATAATTTAAGGATTTTTAATATACAAAGCCTTGATTTGAGGGTTAATAAAGTAGAGAATAAAATAGATGTTACATTAGCTTTTTCAACTTTTTACTTTAATGCAAACTCTGAGTTGATAAACAGTAATAGAGGAGATGAAAAATTGGACACTTTAGAAAGTGTTATAAATAGCCATGTGTTTAGGGAGGTGGATGCCATATTAAGTCTGAGTAAAAAAATGGGTAATAAAATAGAGATTAATCCAATTATATCAGATCTAGTAGACACAACTATATTGATAGACAGACAAATAGTTACTCAGAGGTCAAATCCTTTTATCTATAAATTTTAATTATGCTTATAGTTGAAGAATTAGTAAGACAAGGAAAAATATCTGAATTACAAAGTAGGGCTATAAAGTCTATAGGACTAAATATTGATAATTCAAACTTGGAACAAATATTGGCTCAGTATGATATAAATAGTACAGATATCTTAGCCGCTAGGGCTTCTGTATTTAATTTAAGTATAATAAATTCCGAAAAAGTTAGCCTTGATGTATTGGATAAATTAAGCATTGAATATATTAAAGAAAATAAAATTATACCTATAAGTATTGAAAATGGTAGTTTAGTAATTGGCATTGTTGATCCTGAGTATAATGATGTAATGAATGGACTGCGACTAGAGATGCTTAAAAAAGGCTTGCCTTATAAAATTGGCATAATATCAGAAAATACATATAAAGTACTTTTGGAAAGCATCATGAATATGAAATCACAAAAAGATTTAGTATCAAATAATAATCAACAAATTGAAAATAAAGTAGAGATAGCAGGAGAACAAAAAAAGATAGAAGGAGAACAAGAAGAGGCCGAAGAAGCAGCAAAGCAGCAAGAAGAAATAGCTAATAAAATAAAGGAAGCACAAAGTAAAGCCGTTATTGAAACCAAAAAAGAAGAAGGAGTTACTTTTGCTGGATTAGTAAATCAAGCCCTGCACACAGAGGAACCAAGTAGTATAAATACACAAGACACTAAAGAAGAACTGCTATCGGAAGAAGGACTGGTGGATATATCTAATAATGATGGTGACCTGGCTAGATTGGAATCAGCAATTGACGGCACTGCAGTGGACGAAATAAATACTATATTAAAATATTCTATTGATGGTGGAGCCTCTGATATACATATAGAGCATGCAGGTGAATACACTAGAATACGTGTGAGAGTGGATGGAGAGCTCAAAGAAATTGCAGCTTTTGGTAAAAGTATGCATCCTATGATAGTAGCCAGAGTAAAGATATTGTCTGGTTTGCGATTGGACGAAAAAAGAAAGCCGCAAGATGGGCGTTTTTCGGTTATTATTAATTCTCACAAAGTGGATTTCCGTGTATCTACTATGCCAGGATATTATGGTGAAAAGATAGTTATGCGTATATTGGACTCTTATAGAGGTATAAGGAAATTAGAAGAAATAGGATTTTCTGCTAGGCATTTGGAACAAATTAGAGTGGCTTTGCGTAAACCATACGGTATGATTCTTATAAGCGGGCCTACAGGAAGTGGAAAAACTACTACACTTTATTCTATGTTAAATGAAATAGACAGAAAGACTAAAAATGTAGTTTCTTTGGAAGACCCTATAGAGTACAATGTCCCCAGTATGAATCAATCGCAAGTGTTTCCAGAAATAGGCTATACTTTTGCTTCGGGGTTGCGCTCTATATTACGTCAAGACCCAGATGTGATAATGGTGGGCGAAATACGTGATTCAGAGACGGCTCAACTGGCAGTGCAGGCGGCTCTTACGGGACACTTGGTATTTTCTACTATACATACCAATAATTCTGTAGGTGTAATTACTCGCCTAATAGATATGGAAGTAGACCCATTTTTGATTGCGCCTACTTTAAATTTGGCGATTGCTCAACGACTCACCAGACAAATAGTAGACGGAGCAGCCGATCCGATATATGATAATCCTGGTGTAGATAAAATAGTAGAGACACAATTTGCTGATTTACCAGAAGAATATAAAAAAGAACTTAATTTAAAGAGACCAATGAATAATGCAAAGCCTACATCAGACAATCCTACTGGCATGAAAGGCCGCGTACCAGTACTTGAAATATTAGAAGTAGACAAAGATATACAAAAAGCCATAATAGACAAAAAGACAGATGAAGAAATATGGAAAATTGCCAGAAGTAAAGGTATGATAAATATGAGAGAAGACGCCATTATGAAAAGTATGGAAGGTAAAGTACCATTTGTGGAAATCAATAATTTATAAAGTAAATACATGCTATAATTCAATTATGGATTACACCTCACTATTAGATAGCTTGATTATAACTTTGGTCAAAGAGAATGCCTCAGATCTGCATTTATTATATGGAGTAGAACCCACCATTAGATTGAGCGGTGAATTGATCAAAGTTACAGCTGTTGGTAAATTAAATGAAGATACTATAATAAATATGCTCAAACTCATGATAAATGATAAGCTTTATGAGAGATTTGAAACTGAGACACAGTTGGATTTCTCTTATACTCACAGAGGAGAGTATAGATTGAGAGGCTCGGCCTATAAGCAGTCAGGCACTATAGCAATTTCAATAAGATTAATACCAAAAGTTAAAACCTTTGAAGAATTGAATTTACCAAGTAAAGTCTTGAATATGATAGGAGCAGTTAAACAGGGATTTTTCTTGGTTACTGGTCCTGTTGGGTCTGGCAAAAGCACCACTTTGGCTTCTATTATTTCTGATATGAATAAAAATGAGAAAAAAAATATAATAACAATAGAAGACCCAGTAGAATATATACATGAGCAAGGTCAATGTCTAATATCACAGAGAGAATTAGGTTTTGACGCTAATAGTTTCAGTTCTGCATTGTTGGCTACACTACGTCAGGATCCAGATGTTATTATGATAGGAGAAATGAGAGATATAGAAACTATTTCTACTGCTGTTACCGCTGCAGAAACCAGTCATTTGGTGTTGTCTACTTTACATACTAATTCTGCGGCTCAAACCATAGATCGTATTATTGATGTGTTCCCCGGAGAAAAACAAAATCAAATTAGATTGCAATTAGCTTCTTGTCTTTTGGGTATTTTATCTCAGAGACTTTTACCGAGAGTTTCTGGTGGTATGATACCGGCCTATGAATTATTAATAGTTACTCCAGCGGTACAGAATTTAATAAGAGAAAATAGGGCTTTTGAAATAGATTTAATGATAGACACCGGTACTGATGTGGGCATGATAAGTTTGGATAGGTCTTTGGCTGAATTGGTGAGGTCCGGTGAAGTGCCTCTGGACGTAGCTGCCAAGTACGCTAAAAATGTAACTTTATTTGAAAGATATATAGGATAATACGAATTATGATTTTTAAATATAAAGTAATAGATAAAAATGGAGCGGAATTAGAAGGGTTATTAGAAACCGCTAATAGAGAGATGGCCGTATCTTCCTTACAGAGAAGGGAATATGTGATAGTTTCAGTAAATGAAAGTACGGATCAAAAAGGTAAATCTTTTAAAGACTATTTAACTTTGGATATACAAATTTTTAAACCAACAGTAAAAGATAAAGATATCGTTATATTCTCTAGGCAAATAGCCACAATGTTTGAGGCGGGGGTGCAGGCCTTAAAATCTTTTAGACTATTAGCAGCGGAAAGTGACAATATGGCGTTACGTGAAGTATTAACCTCATTATCTGATGATTTGCAATCTGGTGTTAGTCTTTATAAAGCCTTTCAAAAACATGAAAGAGTCTTTACTAAATTTTATATAAACCTTGTAAAAGCTGGTGAAGAAGCTGGTAAATTGTCAGAGACATTTTTATACTTAGCTGACTATATGGAAAGGTCTTATGAATTAAAACAAAAAACCAAAAAAGCCCTTACTTATCCAGCTTTTGTAGTAGCGACCTTTATCATTATTATGACTATAATGGTTATATTTGTAATACCAAAAATGGCAGACATGCTGACTCAGCAGGGCCAAGCTCTACCAGTGTTTACTCAGATTGTGTTGGGTATAAGTAATGCCATAACAGGGTATTGGTATATTATAGGACCTGGACTGGTGGGTGCTTTTATAATGACCAAAAGATGGGCCGAAACTCCAGAAGGTAGAGCCTATTTGGATATAGTAAAACTAAAAATACCAGTAATAAATAATACATATGAGAAAATATTTTTGGCTAGATTGGCTGATAATTTAAATACTATGTTGTCCTCTGGCGTATCTATAGTTAATGCTTTAGAAATCACCGCCGAAGTGGTAG
>JAYVII010000047.1:0-3663 GCA_043770395.1 bacterium
CATCGTTCGCAAGAAAGACACGAAATCTAATTCCAATGAATCTAATAGATTCGTAAGAAAGAAACTAGAAGGGCAGGCAAGACACAATAAAAATATGGCAGAATTCAAAAGAGATCTTCCCCACGTAAACGTAGGAACAATCGGTCACGTGGACCATGGTAAAACGACTTTAACTTCAGGCATTTTAAATGTACTTAATATGATGGACCCTTCTATCAAGAAGAAAGGCATCGAAGAAATTGACAAGGCTCCTGAAGAAAAAGCTCGTGGTATTACTATTTCATTATCACATTCAGAGTACAAGACAAAGGCTCGTCACTATGCCCATATCGACGCTCCTGGGCATGCTGACTATATCAAGAACATGATCACTGGTGCCGCTCAAATGGACGGTGCTATATTGGTGGTGGCTGCTACTGATGGTCCTATGCCACAGACTCGTGAGCATATATTACTTGCAAAGCAGGTTGGGGTACCTCGTATAGTGGTATTCCTAAACAAATGTGATATGGTAGAAGACCAAGAGATGATAGAGCTAGTAGAGGAAGAAATCAGAGAGCTTTTGACCAAGTATGGATTCGATGGAGCCAACACTCCTATTATTAAGGGTTCTGGATTAAAGGCTTCAGAGGCGACTTCACTTGAAGACCCTTGGGCCAAGAAAATCGTAGAGCTTATGGATGCATTGGATACTTATATACCAGTACCAGAACGCGACACTGCCAAGCCTTTCCTAATGCCTGTAGAAGATATATTCACAATTGAAGGTCGTGGTACTGTGGTAACAGGACGTATAGAGCGTGGTATAATCAAGATAAATCAGGAAATAGAAATAGTAGGTCTTAAAGATACAGTTAAAACTACTGTGACTGGTATAGAAATGTTTAATAAGTCGCTAGGAGAAGGTATGGCTGGAGATAATGCTGGTATACTTATACGCGGTATCAAGAAAGAAGATGTGTTGCGTGGACAGGTATTGGCTGCGCCTGGATCTGTAAAACCTCATACAGATTTTGAATGTGAAATATATGTTCTTAAGAAAGAGGAAGGTGGACGACACACTCCATTTATTACAGGATATAAGCCTCAATTCTATGTACGTACTACTGACGTAACAGGAGATTGTGCATTGCCTGCTGGTACAGAAATGGTTATGCCTGGAGATACAGTTAAACTTACTGTTAAATTGGTGGCTCCTATTGCCCTAGAGGAGCAGCAGAGATTTGCTATCCGTGAAGGTGGTAAAACTGTAGGTGCCGGTGTGGTAACAAAGATTATTGCTTAATTAAAATTCTATGGCGACAAAAAAACAATCCGCCAATAAGAATACTAGCAAGCTGCGCATCAGAGTGCAAAGCTATGAAAGTAAATTGCTGGACTTTTCGGTAAAGCAAATAGTAGACACTGCAAAGAAATTTGATGCTGTAATACAAGGTCCAATCCCCTTGCCTACAGAAATCAAAAAATATACAGTACTTCGCTCTACATTTATTTACAAGAATTCTAGAGAGCAATTCGAGATGAGAATACACAAACGTCTAATAGATATTGTGAATCCTGATCCTAAACTTATTGAGTCATTAACTAATCTATCATTACCAAGTGGTGTCGAGATAGATGTTAAAATGTCATAAACAAAAATATGAAATTCACATTAGCAGAAAAAGTAAATATGACACAACTATTTGACCAGAATGGTAGAGTGGTACCCGCTACAATACTAAAGTCAAAAGGCGTGACTGTCACCGGACTCCGTACCAAAGATAGAGATGGCTATGATGCAATACAAGTCAAGTCAAATATATCTAATGTGATAAGGGAATTCCGCACAAATTTTGGAGATTTACAAATAGGAGCGACCATTGCAGCTGACATATTCTCTACTGGAGATATAGTTAAAATAAGCGGTACTACCAAAGGTAAAGGCTTCCAAGGCGTAGTAAAGAGACATGGATTCAAGGGTGGTTGGGCTCAGCATGGGCAAAAACATTCTTCTCGTGAGGCTGGATCTATTGGTTCTACTGGTCAACAGCGTGTAGATCGTGGTAAGAAAATGGCGGGACGTATGGGTTCAGATCATATGACATTTAAAAGTGTAGAGATACTGGATGTAGATACAGAGAATGGTCTAATATTAGTGAAAGGTCAGGTGCCAGGATCTCGTGGTAGTCTAATCGAAATCAGAGGATAATATGAAAGTAATAGTATACACACAATTAGGAAAAGAAAGTAAATCTGTAGAACTTGCAGACGAGATTTTTGCATATGATTGGAATGCTGACCTAGTACATCAAGTACTGGTCGCTCAAGCAGCTAATCAAAGAGCTGGTACCGCCAGCACCAAAGATAGATCAGAGGTTTCTGGAGGTGGACGTAAACCTTGGAATCAAAAGGGTAGCGGTAGAGCTCGTCATGGGTCTTCTCGTTCTCCTATATGGAGGCACGGTGGAGTTGCTCATGGGCCAAATTCAGAGAAAAGCTATAAACAAACTATACCTCGCGCTATGAAAAATAGAGCTTTGTATTCTCTTTTGTCCAAGAAAATAAAAGATGGTAAAGTATTATTTTTGGACAGTATAGATATAAGTTCTGGGAAAACTAAAGACGCCAATGCTGTAGTACAAAACCTAAAAACTATCAAAGGTTTTGAAACTTTGGATTGGAAAAAGGCTAATAATATGTTAATTGCCACAGATAAAAATATAAGAAATAATACTATGGCTATACGTAATTTAGCGTATGCTAATATTATGAATATGGATCAACTTAATCCACTGACTATAGCTAATACACGCTATTTGGTAATTACTAACCCTGAAGCAGTAGCTAGCTACTTAGCTAATAAGAAATAATGATAAGCAATAAATATATGAAAAAACTAATCATTAAACCTTATATAACAGAGAAAGCAGCTTTACAATCAAAAGTAAATGCTTATACTTTCTTGGTATTGCCCAACGCTTCTAAAATAGAATTAGCCAAAGAGATATTGCGTGATTATAAAGTCAAGCCAGTTAAAATAAATATTACAGTTATACCAGCTAGAAATATAGTATCTCGTGGCAACAAAGGTGTAATATCACCGATTAAGAAAGCTATAGTTTTCTTAAAATTAGGAGATAGTATTAAATTTGCAGCATAAATATATGAAAACTTATAAACCTACAACAGCATCGAGAAGAAATATGACTGGCACCAACTATCGAGAGATATTGACAGCCAGTGAACCCCTAAAGTCATTAACTAGGGGATTCAGACGCGGGTCAGGACGCAATGCCTTTGGTCGTATCACGACTAGGCACAAAGGAGGTGGACATAAACGTTCATATCGTTTAGTAGACTTCAAATATGATAAGATTGACATACCCGCTAAAATAGCTTCGGTGGAGTATGATCCTAATCGTACTGGTTTTATTGGATTGGCTGTATATGCTGATGGTGAGAAAAGATATACTCTTATACCCAAAGATATGAAAGTCGGCTCTACTTTTATAGTTAGTGCCAAGGCTGACATAGCAATGGGTAATCGTATGAGATTGTCCAGTATACCAGCCGGTACATTTATCTATAATTTAGAAGTCAAGCCAATGGGCGGATCAAAATTGGTACGTTCTGCTGGTAACTATGCACAAGTGGTAGGTCACAATAATGGCTTTACTCAGG
>JAYVII010000048.1:0-3637 GCA_043770395.1 bacterium
GCACCAATATCCACGCCATTATGACCATGTAAGTCCTGGGTCTTATGTCCACCCATAATTGGTCTTTGGAAGTATCCAACTATTTCATTTTTATAAGACTCAATTATCCTGCTGCCACCATTGCTCTTTTTAGTCTTTGGCTTTTTAGGTAAAAGCGCAATATCTGCCTCCTTTTTACCATCAGGTATAATAATCATATCACCTAGAGCGAGCGCACTTTTTCCATTGAGGCCGTTATACCTATAAACTTCATCCATATCTGCTTTGTATTTCTTAGCTATACTTTCTATAGTATCTGATTTCTTAACTTCATGCATTACTCCAGTAACAGGCAATATAATTATTACTTGACCAGGCTTGAATACGTCAGTTTTTAAATTATTGGCCCATCGCACCGTGTCTTTGGACACAGAAAACATATTGGCTACACCTCCTATAGTGTCACCCTTTTTGACTTCATATATGATAGCTTGTTCTTGTACATCACTCTCATCTTCGCCTTCATCCATTGACACAGGTTTGATTGCTATAGCTTGTATATCATTGATAGCCAATAATTTAGCCTCAGCTTTATTTTCTTTGGCTGGAGTGGGCTTCAGAGCCTCCAAAGTCTGGGAATTACCATTTTTAATTTTAGTTACCTCTACATTGCCTACTACTGAGACCTTGATAGTGGAGTATATGTCTTGCAACACTCCGGCTTGGGCTATATGCGGTATAGTATATACAATTCCTAATATTATTAAAGGTATATACAAATACCGTTTCGACAATTTATTATTCACCATATTATCATACCGTCAATATGACTTTTTTGCAACATTGACAATACACAGGTGAGCTTGACTTTATTATAATAAGCATAGTATAATACACGTACTGGTCAAATAGTATACATTACGACCAGTATGGCAAAAATAATATGCTAAAAAACATAATTTTGGAACAAAAAAGACAAAAAGAGGAACTTTTAACTTTTTCATATGTGCCTCGTAATAAAGAAGATTATGCCAAGAGGTGGCTAGACACATCCTTGATAAAAGTCATATTGGGGCCTAGGAGGGCTGGCAAATCTATATTTTCTTTATTACTTTTAAAAGACAGGCCTTTTATGTATTTTAATTTTGATGATGAAGCTCTTTCAACGGTTGGAAATATAGCAACAGATGAGCTCATGAAAGAGCTTCATTCAATCTATGGTGAAGTTAAAACTATAATGTTTGATGAGATACAAAATCTACCAAATTGGGAACTCTTCGTAAATCGGTTACATCGCGCTGGATATAATTTAATACTCACTGGATCAAATGCCTATTTACTTTCACAAGAACTTGCGACACATTTAACTGGCAGACATATACCAATAGAAATATTACCTTTTGATTTTATGGAATATTCAAAGGCAAAGAAGATCGACATAACCGGTGAATATGTCGATCTGCCTTCACAGCGTGGGCATATATTAAACCTTCTGGAGGAATATTTAGTCCGAGGTGGCTTCCCTGACATATCAGTTAGTGGCGTTGGGTTAAATGGCTATCTTGATGTATTATTTGACTCTTTATTATTTAAAGACGTGGTAAAGAGGCATAGAGTTAGATTTTCTAATCAAATAGCAACTCTAGCCGGACATTTAATAAATAACTTTGCCAGCCTTTATACAATACGTAAACTTATGGATATTTTAAATTTAAAAAGTACGTCAACCACAGAAAAATATATAAAATATTTAGAAGAAGCCTACTTGATATTTTCTTTAACTAGATACTCCCCAAAATCTGCAGAGAGAATAAGATCCCCTCGTAAACTCTATGCAGTAGATAATGGCTTCATAACTGCCAAAGCCATACAACATTCCCCAAACACAGGAAAGTTAATGGAAAATCTTATATTTTTAGAACTTATAAAAAGAGGGTTAACGATAAACAAAGACCTATTCTATTACAAGACTCGCAATAGCAGAGAAGTTGATTTTGTAGTAAAAAGCGGACATATAGTGACAGAGCTTATACAAGTATGTTACGACATAACAAACCCAGATACAGAAAAAAGAGAAATAAAAGCTCTACTAGAAGCCGCGGAAGAGCTGAACATACAAAAGCTTACACTTATAACTTGGGGAGAGAAGAAAGAGTATAAAAAACCCAAAGCAAAAGCTAGTGCGAAAGAACCTGGAGTAAAAGAAAACACCATAGTACAAATAGTGCCACTATTAGAATGGCTCACTACCACTAAATCCTAGACGCTAATAATACACAGTTGTAGTTGACAGCCTATATATACACAACTGGCTGTCTATCTATCTATAATAAATTTATTTATGTGATATTATTAGTGGATGAATGGATACAATATAAACCAAGAGCCCGCAGACAAGCTAGATGTGACTCAAAAAGTAAATCAATACATAGCATCTGGGGTACAGCCAACAATACCACAAAATATATCCGACAGGTTGTTGGCAGCCCACGCAAAGAGACTTGAAAATACTATGTACAGCCTTCCAGCAAACGGTGTTGACGGCGAAGACACAAATGCTGACGAACTAAGGGCTGATATGAACACCATAGAGGCTAGGCATGGCCGAGTACGTCGTATGGGTGTGTTTGCATCAGGCAGAATAGACGGAATTAAGGCTAGACAAAGGCAAATAGCAGAGCAAATAGCCTCTACTACGGTATATAGCACAGAACATGCTAGTGGGAAATCCGCGCCCACAGCAGCACCAGTCTCGACAGTGCCTTTGGAGAAAATAAATCAGAGGCTGAAAGATTTGGAGCAAATAGCAACAGATATAAATCAAAACATCGCTCACATAGATGCTGTGGTATCGATCAAAGATAATTATTTGCATCAGTTAAGGACAGCAGAGGGCCTGTTGGCTAGATATAAAGCAGCAGAGGAAAGCGGGGACGACGAACAAATGGATCAGGCTGAGATATTCCATGCAGCCTATACAGTAATTATGAATAATGTACCCAGAAGGTATAATCCAGATGCTCCCAACTCCAAAGGTCATGAGACCATAGCTCAAGTCATAGTGAGGCTGGAGGACGAAATTGCCGACCTGAACGCAAAAGCCGCGGAGCAGAGATTTGAAGTAAAAATGGAAGAAACACTTTTGTCTAGCCTTATGAACACTAAAAACATAAAACAAGTGGAACATATGCTAAGTCATGATCAGGCTATGGAATTTGAAAACTTATGCGATGGAATTCTAAAGACATTAATTGACGCAAGAATGAAAACTTTCCCTTGGTCAGAGATGGGTAAAAGTGAAAATGGATTGGCAGAGACGAGGAGGATGAGCATTATAAAACAGAAAGTCATACAAAGAACAATTAATTTGATTAATTTAAGCGGTACAAACATCGCAACAAGACCTGAAGATGTGGAGATTAGAGATTATCGTGGGGAAAGACTGCCGTACGAAATAGTCGATCCGGATGAAATTATAAAGCCTGGCATAGGACCAGAACCAAAGGTGGGTAATGTAAATATTACTCCGAAAGATCCCACTATAGATATCGACCCCAGCGACTTCATGATATAGACATGTTGATAAATTTGGATAATAAATTAATTAAAGTGTTATAATTTACTTATGAATCCAAATCTTACAGCTAGAGCACCTATA
>JAYVII010000049.1:0-29367 GCA_043770395.1 bacterium
TAAGTCTATCCATCACTAAACTAATAAATAAAATTAATAAACATTTCAATATTAAAAAACCTAAATTAATTATAGGTTTATCGGGTACAGAATTATACTCTAGTAGTATAAGTATATCAACTGCAGTAAATAATAAAGATAGCAAGGTGACTGAAAAAGAGATAAATAATATAATAGAAAAAAATGAACAAACATATAATGCACATGCAATTAGTACTTTATATCATTTAATAAAGAAATACCGGCTGAATGGAAATGAGATAAAAACTAATCCCACAGGAATGCGTGGTAGTAGATTGGAGGCTAGAGTCTTCTCTGTTTATACAGAAACCTCACAAGTAAAAATAATAGAAGAAATATGCCATAATTTAAATTTAGAAATTGTAGATATTGTGGCATCTCCTCTAATAGAGGCTGAACTTGTGCTAGATAATAAACAGAAATTAGCTGGGGTGGCACTACTTAATATAGGCTATGCTCATAGCAGTATATCAGTATTTGAAAATTATAAACCTCTACTAATAAATTCTCTAAGATTTGGCACACAAGATTTAGACAAAGAATTAGCTCTTGGATTAAAAATATCACTGGAGGATGCTTATGAAATACGCATGGGAAATAAATTGACTGGATTTAATAAAAAGAAATATGAAGACATAACAGAAAAAACGCTTAGCTCTTGGGCAGAAAATATTAACAGTGAATTAGAAATAGTTAAGAGAAAAGAGCTATTACCTTCTGGCTTGATAGTTCTCGGTGAAATAAGTAATATGTTAAAATTTGAAACTATATTTAAAAATAAAATGCGTCTACCTATTAAATTAGACAAGTATATATTGGACAATTTAAAGGACTACAATATCAACAATACCGAGTGGTTGAGGCCTTTAGGACTGTCTATAACAGAGCCAGAACATAGTCCACAATACAACAAAGCTTTTAAAGGTTTTTACAGTCACATAAAAGATATACTCTGTCAATTTTTACCTTAAGCGTAATAACTGCTATACTGTATACATAATAAAGAAAAATATGGCAAAAGTAATACCCGAGTTCGAAACTCAAGCAAAAATAAAAGTAATAGGAATAGGAGGATCAGGCAAGAATGCATTGAATCATATGTTTGACTCTAAGATAAAGGGCGTAGAGTTTATCGCTATCAATACCGATACGCAAGACTTGCACGCCGTACAAGCCGAGAGGAAAATTCATATAGGTAAAAATTTAACAAAAGGTCTCGGTGCTGGTATGGATCCAGAAATAGGACGTCGTAGCGCTGAAGAAACAAGAGAAGAAATACAAGATGCCATCAAGGGTGCTGATATGGTGTTCATTGCTGGTGGTATGGGTGGTGGCACTGGCACAGGGGCTGCTCCTATAGTTGCAAATATCGCAAAGCAAGAAGGCATATTAACGGTGGCTGTAGTTACCAAGCCATTTTTCTTTGAAGGTAATGAGAGGATGAGATTGGCTGAACAAGGATTGGAAGAGTTGGAAAAAGAGGTAGACGCTTTGATCACCATACCCAATGATAGGATACTTTCTATCATTGATAAAAATACTACAGTAACCCAAGCCTTTTCTATGTGTGATCAAATACTCAAAGAAGCAGTAGAAGGTATAGCCGAGATAATCAGACTATCCGGCAAAATGAATTTGGACTTTAATGATATAAGGAGGATATTAAAAGATAGTGGCACAGCATTATTTGGTATGGGACGTGGCGTAGGCGATAATAGGGCCGTAGAGGCCGCACAGGCTGCCATAGGTAATCCACTGTTGGATATATCTATACATGGCGCTACAGGTCTATTATACGTGATATATGGTAATGAAGATTTGGGGATGCTGGAAGTAGCCGAGGCCTCTCGTATCATAACAGAAAGCGTAAGCAAAGATGCTAAGATAATACATGGTATATATACTGATGACACACTGAAGAAGGGAGAGGTCAAAATAACTGTCATCGCTACAGGCTTTCCTAATTCTTCAGGCATAAGACGCGGAGATACTTCTCGTGTAGAGAGTATCAGTAGTATGACAGCCATAGCCTCTGAGAACAAAGCTTCCGCTAATAATTTAAGAGACTTTATCAAAAGTGACAAAGATGACAGAATAGACAATAAAGTTAGTACAGAAAGTAGTGAAGAACAAACAGAAAGCAAAAAACCTAAATTTGTTTTTAATAATGAAGATGACAATGAAGACGAAGATTGGGGAGCTTTACCACCATTCCTAATGAGAAAAAAGAAATAAGAACCTAAATATGCAAAACAAATACGACCTTGTAATTATTGGTGGGGGGCCTGCTGGATGTGCTGCTGCGGTATATGCCGCGAGGAAACAGCTTAGAACTTTACTCATATTAAATGAATGGGGGGGTCAATCAATAGTAAGTGATGATATACAGAATTGGATAGGTACTACTCACATTAGTGGTTCTGATCTGGCTAAAAATTTAAAGTCTCATGTCATAGAATACAAAGGAGAATTTTTAAATATTATCGAAAGTGAAATGGTAGAAAATATTTCTGGATCATATGGTAATTTTATTATTAAAGTAAAAGATACTAAAGAAAATACTTTTGAAACTTCTGCTATATTGATCGCAACAGGCAGTAGCAGAAGGAAATTAGAAGCCATCGGTGCTGATATATTTGAACACAAAGGTGTTACCTACTGCGCGTCTTGTGATGGGCCAACTTATAGTGGTGCTGCAGTAGCAGTAATTGGTGGTGGCAATGCTGCATTTGAATCAGCGGCCCAGCTGCTCGCCTATTGCCCCACTGTATATATTCTAAACAGGACTGGTAATTATAGAGCTGATGAAATAACCGTCAATAAATTAAAACAAAATCCTAATTTGAAAATAATTAATAATGCTATAGTCAAAGAAATACATGGAGACAAATTTGTAAATTCTCTGACGTATATTGATAGCAAATATGAAGAATTAAGAATAGACTCTAACAGTAATGAAGCCAAAGAAGCCTTTGATAACAAAATAGATGTCGAGGGAGTATTCGTAGAGATAGGTCAAATACCGGCAACAAGCTTCGCCAAAGATATTTGTGAGCTGGATGCAATAGGGAAAATAAAAATTGACCCTCGCACGCAGCAGACAATGACAAAGGGTATATGGGCCGCAGGTGATTGCACCGATATACTTTATCATCAAAACAATATCGCCGCAGGTGACGCCGTGCGTGCATTGGAGGATATATATGTACACTTGAAAACGAAATAAATAAAGTAAAAGAATAATAATAAATATGAGCTTAACTTCAAAAAAGCAACAACAGAAACCCGGAGAAGGTGTAGATATAATTTTGTCTGTACCATATTATTCTCAATTTTTAGATTTAGATAATAAAATGGATATGCTAACTAGCTGTGGCATGACATGTGTCAAGATGCTCTTAGACTATTACAATATTAAAAGTTTGTCATTGAATGAATTAGTAACAAAAGGTAAGACAGAAGGTGGCTATGGCAAATCAGGCTGGGTACATGATTATTTTGTAAATCTTTTAATATCTTTTAATTTAGAATCACATAGAGAAGAAAAAATAAATACCGAGGAAGAAATAAAAGAAATAAAAATATCTTTAGACAAAGGCAACCCTATAATATGTTCTGTAGCCAAGAGACTGTTCGACAAAAGAATGTTCCATATGATATTATTAATAGGATATGAAGCCTCAGACAACGGTGAGGTACTCGGCTTCTATTATCATAATCCAGAAAGTACATCGCGTGAAGCAGGTCGCGATTGCTATGTCAGTATAGCTGACTTCGCCGAGTATTGGCGTCACATGGCCATCTTCGCCTCACCAAATTTAAAAATTAACTTAACAAAGCCTAATAAATAATTTATAAAATATGCTCAAACCATTACTATACAAATCATATTTGCAAACAATAATTAATAGTGTTGACTCAAAGCAATACCAGAGCTTCTATGTTCTAGATACTGATAAAAATGAAATCAAAGATGTATTAGAAGGAGGTAATTTGTCTTGCGCTATATTTGTCTCAAATATATTACATATGTTCTCAGGATTTTCTAAATTAATAGACATACCGCACTCTCCAATTATCACGACTATCAAAGACATGGAGAGGAATGGCTGGTATGAAGTAAATGAATTGAATACAGGCGCAATAGTTCAATGGGAAAGTATAGACTATGGTGTTACTGGCTGGCATTCACATATAGGATTTTATATTGGCAATAATGAGGCGGTGAGCAATGACTACAAATCTTTTAAAATTGCGAGGCATTCTCATGATTATAATGGGACAAGGAAAATTGGAAAGATATACTGGCATGATAGTCTTGATAAATAGTCTTTAGTTTTAAATTTATGCTATAATACAAAAATGTCAAAATATTTCCAAATAACATATAGATTATGGAAAATCTTAACTAAATTTCACAATGAATTTTATTTTCAAATAATATACATAATAATATCTCAAATAGGTGTAGTGTCTACAATATGGGTTTCTTCAAAACTACTTGACGAAGTGGTTAAAGGTCAATTCAACTTAGCATATAAATTTGCGTTTATTTTTATAGCCATAAAAATCGCAGACCTTTTACTCATCTATATCTTTGATAGAAGATCATTCTTGTCTATTGACAATAAAATACCTCAGTATTTACAAGAATTTACTCTTAAGAAGATTTTTAATCTTAATCCTTTTCAATATCAACAAGACCATAGTGCAATAAAACTACAAGTAGTAGATAGAGGGGAAAATTCTGTTGCAAATATTATTTCAACGATTGCATTTGATATACTTCCAACTTTTACTCAAGTAACATTTTCCTTAATCATGATATTTGTCTATTCAAAAGTTATATTTTCTATTGTATTTATAACTTTATTAATTGCTATTATCTGGACTAAGTTTTTTTCAGATTTTCACAGACCTCTGATTAAAAAGAACATCGATAACTGGGATAATATTAGAAAAACTAGATCAGAATCATATCAACATTTATACTTAGTAAAAATGCTATCAATTGCAGAAAAATTTATAGGAAAGTATTTAAATGATCGGTCTAAAGTACTTGAATTTGATAAACAAGTTTGGTTATATTCATTTAATCATGGAATAAAAAGAAGAGGAATGTTTTTAATTTCAAGAAATTTAATTACAATTGTTCTAATATATTTAACATCAGTAGGTGCTGCGACAGTTGGGTCATTATATGCATTGTGGCAATACACAAATACTTCATTTGATAATATTTTTAACCTATTACGAGCAATTAGACAATTACCAATAAGATTTTCTGAAGTAGAAAAATATTTGGATATTATAGACCTCCAGCCAGAATTCAATGAGCATGGTAAATTGAAATTGCCCAGTAATGATAAACTGAAAGCTGGGAAAGGGATTAATGCCGAGTTTAATACTGAAATTGTTTTTAAGAATTTAACTTTTAAATATCCCAAAGGCGATAGCAATGTACTCGAAAATATAAATCTGACTATACCGCACTGTAAACGCACTGCATTTGTCGGTCATAGCGGTAGTGGCAAGACCACAATTATAAAGCTATTGATGAGGGCGTATGATTATGCGGGGGCGGTCCCCCTCCCCTTGAGGGACTCTAACAGTGTTGAGGACACTGTTAGAGGTCTGGGGGTGAGGTCTGGGTCCTCCATCACTATTGGCGGCCTGGAATTGCGAGATATTGATAGTCACAGTCTGCGTAGTGCTATAGGATATGTAGAGCAGCATGTAGATCTGTTTGATACTACGGTACGCGACAACATATTGATGAGTGTAGACGAGGAAACCTTAACAAAATGGGAGAAGTTAAATAAAAAATCTAAGAAAAATGAATTGAATTATACAGATCAAAAGCTAGAAGAAGTCTCACGATTGGCACGAATAGATGAATTCTATCATCGTCTCGGTGATAAGAAATGGGATACAGAGATAGGTGAGCGTGGCATCAAGCTCTCAGGTGGCGAACGCCAGCGTGTGGGTATAGCACGCGCCATAATCAAGGATCCTAGTATACTGATACTCGACGAAGCGACCTCAGCACTGGACACAATCAATGAAAAGTATATCAAAGAAGCCATAGACAATGTATCTGTAGGACGCACCACCATCATCATCGCTCACCGCCTATCTACGGTAGAGGATGCAGATATGATAGTAGTCATGAATAAGGGACAAGTAGTCGCCACTGGTACTCATAATGAATTGCTACTCTCCTCTACTCATTATAAAGAATTAATAGAAGCGCAGCTTAAATAATTAATCATTGCTATCAAATATATTGACTATATCCACTAAGAAACTTTCGTCTCTGCTGCCGTCTTCATTTATCATATATACATGACCGATAGTACTGTCTTCTGACAAGAAATTATAAGCGCCAATTAATATTTGATTATTGTCTTGAGACAATATGAAGAATATAGAAGAAGTAAAGTCTATCACATCCAAATTGGCTTTCACCAAATTATTATAAAAGTCCACATCCTCTGTACCATCAGCATTTAATCTGACTATACCTTTACGCTCTTTATCATTAAAAGTAGTGAAGCTGCCTAGTACTATTATTTTGCCATCTTTCTGAGGTTCTACAGCTATTATATAAGAGTTAAATCCTCGACCTAAATTTTGATTAAAATTTAAATCCTCTTTACCATTCATATTTAGCATTACCAATCCACGGCGAGTTTGACCATTAAAATTATCAAAGTCTCCACCCACAATAATCTTTTGATTATTTACTATAGCAATAGAAAAAATATTATTGTTAAAATTACTTCCTAAATTATTTTTAAATGCGATGTCTTCTATACCATCAGCATTTGTTCTGATCAAGTTTGTTTGAAACAATGCCTGATCCGTGGTATTCTCATCAACATTTTCAACTTTCAAAACCTTGTCATCTGATTGTAAAATATTAGTGACTGAGGATATATATATAACATCTTTATCTTTTAGATTATTATTGTTATCATTATTGTTAGCGTTACTTGTGCCAAAATCAGCAGCAAACCCATTCATTGGCATCACTACAGTAAATATTATCGCAATTAATGATATGGCAACAGTTATTTTGTTATTAAATATATAGAGTTTTTGCATGTTTATAATTTTTATTATTTATTATATTAATTTATAATATGTTATATAAATAGCATTATACACCTATTTAAATACTTTGTCAATATTTACATATTATACTTAAATATTGTGAAATAAAATCTATTTTGTCCCAAAGTTAACTTACTTCACTTTTTCTTATCAAGGTTAAATAATTAAATTATTATTTTTTATATTTAAAGTATGGCATATTTAAAAAAAGTAAATTTTATAAGCTATAAAGGAAGTAAAAGTAGTAATTATGACTCCCCATAATATATCTATAATTACAACAGTAATTGGCCAGTCCTTGATAGTGGCCATGTTGGTGAGGTCATAAGTCATATAGCATATGAATCCAAATAGAGCTGCGAGTAACACGGTCTTCTGTAATGACTTGGCTTCTATACCGGGCATAAGCACAAATATATAAATACCTACAATATAAAATAAATAAAAAGCTATTCCAGCCCATAAATTAAATTTCATATTAATTACTGGATCAAGTAATTTCTCATAATATGGTCGTGCTAAATATCCCAGCCACAGCATATCAAGCGAACACATAGTAATAAGGGCAACTGATAAAGTGTAGAGTATTTTCATGTTTATATTATATCATACTCCATCACCACACCCGGCTCGCAATCATTCCAGATTTCTGGTTTGATGATTTTGACTTTTACTTTCTGTACTATTTTATATTTTAATATTTCGTTTATCATATCAGCACAAAGTGTCTCTAAAAGTTTTTTGTGTTCACCTGATACTTCTTTTAAAATTATTTTACGAATAATTTCGTAACTAAAAGTTTCATTCAAGTCATCGTGCATGACTTTTGTATTAGCCACCAACTCGCACCACATAGACACCACAAAAGTCTGAGGTCTGTAATACTCCTCTTTATAATAGCCATGCTCACCTTTTATTTTTAAATTTTCAATGAATATTGTCATGACATTTAATTTTGCAAAGTTATTTTAATATATCGTTTAATTTATTAACAATATATACTGACTTTTCTGCTATTTCCAAGCTTATGATATCTAGTGCTTCAGTTATTATTTTATGGTTTACATTTGAAACCCCAGATTGAAATGTCATCTTTAGTTGTTCTCTAAAATTATCAACATCTTCATTAAAAGCTTCTATATGAAATCTAATTTCTAAAATTTTTTCAACTAAATGATTATCAAGAATACCGAGATTTGTTAAATTAGAATCCGTTACAAATAAATGCATTTTTTTAAAATATGTTAGTTTATTTTCCATTAGTCCTTCTTTATTTAAATATTGAAGAATTTGCTGTTGATTAATACCCTTAATAGATAACTCTATAATCCCTTTCAGAAAATCTATACCGGAATTATTTTTTATCCAGTCTAACTTTTCTTCATCTAATTTTCCATATTTTTTATATACCCTAAAAGAAATTGGAGCTAATCTTTTTTTTAAATCACTTAAGTCACTTAAAATTATCTTTTTTAAAATATCTTTTTCTTTTTTTCGGAAATTATTTTTATAATTGCGGGGCTTAGAATTCCAAGAAGCCACCCCAGAAATATATAAAGTAGTTGAAACATATTTTCAGACATATTAATTAAAGTCTAAAAATCTAAAGCAGTTTAGATTTTCTTAATGACTTGTGATCCCACGGGGAATCAGTCAGGAGTCGACTATTTATATATTCCGCTACGCTAGATTATAAATATGTCGCTCGCGACCCTGGCTCGCCGACAAGTCTCATTCACTTCTCCGCTACGCTTCGAAGTTAATTCGCTTGTATACCGGCTGGGCCTTTCGATTCCCAGTGGTATACTACAAAAATATAGTCACAATAAACTGTCGCTTATTGTTCCTTATTTTTGTGATCCCACGGGGAATCGAACCCCGATTTACGCCGTGAAAGGGCGCCGTCCTAACCGTTAGACGATGGGACCATCTGACTAACTTTCATATAGTACCATAAATTAGTAAATAAATAAAGGGGGCCGCGACGCGGCCCCCTTTATTTATTTCTTTAATTCATCTCGTAAGTACTAGTACTTTTCATTTTCATGTCTGTTTTCATTTCAGCATCTTTCTTCATCATGTCTGCATCTTTCATAGCATCTTTATTCATCACGCTCCCACTTTCAGCATTCGTGTCACTATTTTTAATAACTTTGAAAGACTCAATGTATTTAGTAGCCAGCTCTTTGTCCAAATTATTATTCTCTATTACTACTAACCATTCACCGAAACTCCCCACATGCCAAGAACTGTTGGCACTGCGTACTATCGACCAATTATTATCACCGTGCTGCATTGTCTCTCTTTTTACTAAATTAGTATTAGGAGCTATATTGTTGTTTATATAATCAGCCGCACTATATCCTCTGCCACCTTCATAAGAAAAGTAGAAATACACAGGACTAGTACTAGAAGCACCTTTTATTGTTAAAAGTCTATTATTTTTAGAAAGACTGGTAGTCGCTCCTTCAGCCAATATTAATTCATAATTTAATTTATGCTCACCTTCAAAAATAGCAGTCACCTCTCCTATCATTGTATTTGGATTTACTATTTCCTTTCTATCTTTATCATCAACAACTCCTAAATATCTATCATTAGTAGCTTTGTTAATTAAAATCAAAACTAATACTAATATCAATGCCCCTACTATTTGTTTCCAATACTTTTTCATATTATTATTTTTATTTGTCGTAAATATCTTTCTTACCTATATAATTATAGCTCTAATAGGCGGATGTTACAATCTTGACAAGACTGCGCTAAATGATTTTTGCTAAAAGCAAAACATAGAATACAGACTATATCTTATTATTAGATTTGGCTTTATTTTGTCTGTCTTTCCTTTAATATTAACAACTCATCACGCAATATAGCCGCCGTTTCAAAGTCCAGTATTTTTACTGCTTCTTTCATTTGCGTCTCTTTTAATTTGATAAGCTTATTAGGATTTTTGGCAAAGAGTTTGGCGTCCACTGACAACTCTTTCTCTACCGCTCTCTTATGATCCTTTTTCATCTCCGCTGTTATGTCTTTTATATTTTTCTTGATTGTAGTTGGAGTAATATTGTGCTCTTTGTTATAAGCCAATTGTATATTACGTCTGCGCTCTGTCTCTGACATAGCCCTCTCCATTGACCCAGTCATACGATCAGCATATAATATCACACGCCCGTCTACATTACGAGCAGCTCTTCCTATGGTCTGTATAAGGGAAGTGTCACTACGCAAAAATCCTTCTTTGTCTGCATCCAATATTCCTATCAATGTCACTTCTGGTAAATCTAATCCTTCGCGAAGTAAATTCACTCCGCATAGCACATCAAATTCACCTTTACGCAAGGCAGTTAATATCTCTATGCGCTCTATAGTTTTGATATCACTATGCAAATATTTTGCATTTAGTCCTTTCTCCTTTAAATATTCAGCCAGACTCTCTGCCATTTTCTTGGTGAGTGTCGTAGCTAATACTCTACCTCCCTTTTTAATCTCTTTGACTGACTCATTGATGAAGTCCTCCACTTGACCACCATATGAGGCACCTTCTCTGACAGGTCGCACACTGAGCATTGGATCCACCAGCCCAGTAGGCCTGATGATTTGCTCGACTATGCTATTACTATTTTCTCTTTCAAATTTACCAGGAGTCGCACTTACATACACAGTGGCTCCTACCTTATCATCAAACTCTTCATAACGCAAAGGCCTGTTGTCTTTGGCACTAGGCAGGCGAAATCCGAACTCTACCAAAGTACCTTTACGACTTTGGTCTCCTGCATACATACCATGCAATTGAGAGAGTGTCATATGACTTTCATCTATTACTAGTAGGAATTCAGGTTTTCCATTTTTATCATGAGGGAAATATGATATAAGTGTCTCTGGTGGTTCGCCCTCCTCTTTGCCTGCCATATGTCTACTATAATTTTCTATACCCTGACAATATCCTATTTCCTTTATCATAGCCAAATCATATGTAGTGCGCCTTTTTAATCTCTCGGCCTCGAGCAACTTGCCTTCTTTATCAAAATATTCCAATCTTTCTTTTAATTCATCTTCTATTTTTTTAATAGCTTTCTCTCGCATTATTTCATCACTAATGAAATGCTTGGCGGGGAATATATAATAAAAGTCTGTCTCTTTGATTATTTTCATGGATACTGGATCTACGATAACCATATACGATATTTTATTATCTATAAATTCTATTTGTAACATCACCGTCTCAGATATGGGCATCACATCTATTCTGTTACCTATAGCTCGGAATTGTCCAGGGGATAGATCTGCGTTGGTGCGCTCATAATGTATAGACACCAGTCTAGTCATCAATTCTGCTTTATTAAAAGTATCCCTTAGACTTAATTTTATATTTTCTTTCTCATAATTCTCCGGAGATCCCAATCCATATATACATGACACCGAAGCACATATAATTACATCCTTCCTGGTGAGCAATGCTTGTGTACTGGCATGACGTAGGCGGTCAATCTCTTCATTTATTTGCGCGTCCTTTTCTATATAAGTATCAGTCACTGGCATATAGGCCTCTGGTTGATAATAATCATAATATGACACGAAATAATGTACCGCTGCGTCAGGGAAGAACTCTCTGAATTCCTGCGCCAGCTGTGCCGCCAAAGTTTTATTATGAGCAATCACCAGCGTGGGCTTCTGTACCTGATCTATCACGTTGGCAATAGTAAAAGTCTTGCCTGTACCCGTCGCCCCCAGCAACGTGATTTTCTTCTCTCCTCGCTCAAGCGCCTCGACAATACCCTTGATAGCTTTGGGCTGATCTCCTGCTGGAGTGAATCCTTTGATTTTGAATTTATTGTTTTGGTACATGTGCTTATAAATTTATTCTTTTAAACATTTTAACATCTTGCTCAACAAATCCTAATTCTTTATAAAGTCTTATCGCTTTTGTGTTTTTGACTTTAGAGCTTAATGAAATATTAAATACATCTTTACTTTTACAAAATTCTTCTGCGTGACTCATCAATAATTTGCCAAGTCCTCTACCACGATATACTTCATCGACATATACGCCGTCAATGTAGCCAACTTTACTTTCTTTATAAACGATACTTTTGTCTTTCAGAAAACAAAGCACATATCCGATTACCTTTTCATCTTTGCTCAAGTAATTTGTTTTTTCCATTACAATTTCATAAAAATATTCCTCATCAGAATTAATTTCTTCTACAATAAATTTTTTAAAATCTATTTCACTATTTTGTTTTGGTGTTAAGAAGTCTGCAAATTTATTATCAATATAGGCTTGATTAAACTTCTGATCCACCAACACTAATTGCTCTAAATATTTTTCATAATTTCTTTTATCAACTCTCACAAATCTAAAATCTGCTGGCTCTATAGCTATTTCATTTGACAAAAGATTACGGTCTGATATAATGTTATTATCGCCACCGTAAGGTGCCTGAGAATTCCCACCTTTTGGTGGGTTTTCGATTTTTACAAAATCATTTTTTACATAGTCATTACTGATCAAATCTATAAAAGTATTTTTAATACCATCAAATTTTGATTCAGATAGTATCTGCATACGACGTAAAAATCTTCTCTTATTTATAAATTTACCTTGATGCAACATGACACATCTATCTTGTCCATTCATAAAAATCGTATAGAAATGATCACCTTCATTAATCGTAGATGTAATAGGCAGTACGAAAAAATTATTTGAATCAAACTTTTTTAAAACTATAACAGGCCTTTCAAAGTTATCATTTTTACCACAAGCTTCTGATCCTATGTTTATCCCAAGCGATACCCACCATACCTCTCTCATGTCCACATTAAAATCTGGAGTAAACTTTTCTATATTTTTCTTTATATTATTCCACTCGTCAAAGTTTTTCATCACTTCATAATACCATATTATGTCAAAAAAATCTTTGTGCTTTATTTTAAAATCTCTTCTAATAATTCTGGAAAAGATCTAATACCCATATCTGCATAGCAAAAATGTCCATAATTTTTAAACTCTACAACTTTAATATTCTTAATAGACGCCACTAAAGTATCTATACTATTTTTAATAGCTACATCATCATTAGATGAAGAAAATATAGTAACTCCATTTGTTTTAAGGGTAAGGTCTTCATCAATTTTTAAAGTATCAAACATAGTTATATTATCTTCCCTCTTTGTGTTTATCCAAGGTGCCACAAGTATAACTTTATTAACTTTTACAGTATGTTCTGAAAGATATTTTACTATAAAGCCACCACTACAAGAATGCCCCACCAAAATAGTCTCTTCGTCTAATATAAATTGCTCAAAAATACTTTTCCATTTCTCATAATCAGGAGCGTATGGCTCCGGCATTTCTGGTGTCTGAGACAATATGCCATGTATATTTAACTGTTGTTGCAACCAAGGCAACCAATGAGAATTCGATTGGCTATCATTCTTTTCAGAAAAATAATCTTCTCTACTTGGCATACCGTGTACTATGATTGCAGTTTTCATATCTTTAATTATACCACCACATTCACTAATTTACCCTTGATAAATATTACTTTTTTAGGAGTTACACTCCCTACATACTTCTCATAACCGACAGTTGTCTGTGCTTTTACTTTTATCACCTCTTCTGTGTCATCTTTATTTACTATAAAGGTATCACGCAACTTGCCGTTGATTTGTAATGCATAGACTATTTCATTCTCTATCATCATCGTTTCATCATACTTTGGCCATGGCTCTTGATGTATAGATGTCACACCACCAAGCTCTTGCCATATTTCCTCTGTCAGATGTGGAGCAAATGGTGAAAGTAATTTAAGTAAAAGCTTATAATCATTTTTATTTATAAAAGGAACTTGTTTATTTTTTATTTCACTTTGCACATGATCAAAAAGTGAATTTGTATATATCATAAGAGCTGAAACAGCTACATTAAATCCCATATCATTTATACTTTCAGATACTGACTTTATTGTCTTGTGGGCTATGAAAGATAAATCACTATCTCTTTCTACTACATATTTTAACAAAGACTCTACACGATCGAGGAACCTCTTGGCTCCTATAATTGCTTTATCATCCCATGCTATAGCTTGATCAAATGGCCCCATAAACATCTCATAAAGTCGTAATACATCTGCGCCGTATTTCTCTATTACCGTATCAGGGTTAACTACGTTACCTAGGCTCTTACTCATCTTCACTCCACCAGCACCTAGTATCATGCCTTGGGAAGTACGTTTATAATAGGGCTCACTAGTTGGTGCCACACCTATATCATAGAGGAATTTGTACCAAAACCTAGAATAAAGGAGGTGCAATGTGGTATGCTCCATACCACCATTATACCAGTCCACTGGTAACCACTTTTTGAGTAGATCTGGATCACCTATTGCATTACTATTATTAGTATCTATATAACGCATAAAATACCACGAAGACCCGGCCCATTGCGGCATGGTATCCGTCTCTCGACGAAACTTTTTACAAATAATATCTATTTCGTTTATTTCACTTTTATTTTCTATATTATTTTTATTTGTTAAAGAAGCCTCTTGATGATGTGCACAGTCTATTTTTTTACAAGAAATGAAATGTCCACTTTCATCTAAATTGCCATACACATACACCCACTCCGGGGCAAGAGCTAGCGGTGACTCACCATTATCAGTAGGCTCGAATTTATCCACCATAGGCAAAGTAATAGGGAATTCACTTGCAGCCACCGGATACATGACATTATTCTTATCATACACAATTGGTATAGGCTCACCCCAATATCGTTGCCTAGCAAATACCCAATCACGTAATTTACTTTTCTTGACTATCTTGGCACCTAGCGCTTCTGTAATTTTCTTTCTAGCCTCCTCACTCCCCATACCGTTGTATATGCCGGAATTAATAAGATACCCATCTGCAGTAAACATTTCTTTACCATCTAAAACATTAAATATAAAATTATTTTTTATTTCTGTTATCTTAGAGTATACATCAATTAATTCTTTTGTTTTAGAATAAATAGGGAAATCAACACCTCTCAGCATAATTACTTCTCTAATTTCTAAGTTATACTTTTTCGCAAAAGCAAAGTCTCGCTCATCGTGCGCAGGCACTGCCATGATGGCCCCTGTACCATAATTGGGAAGTACATAATCAGCAATAAATAATGGCAGCTCTTCACCACTTGCAGGATTTATAGCCACTACACCATCAAGCTTCACTCCGGTTTTTTCTTTGCCTTCGGCAGATCTATCAAAATCTTTTTTTAGCTTGGCTTCTTCTCTATATTTTATTACTTCATCACCATTTTTAATTATTTTATTTTTTATTAACTCATGAACCAATGCATGCTCTGGAGCTAGTACACAATAAGTACAACCAAAAATTGTATCTGCTCGTGTGGTGAAGACACTGAATTGCATGGCCCCCTCCCTTGTGGACTCTAATAGCACATTAGGTGCTATTAGAGCTGGGGAGGGGCCTTGAGTCTTAATCTTAAAACTAATCTCGCTCCCCTCTGACATGCCTATCCAATTACGCTGTTGGGCTTTTATTTTTGGAAGGTAGGCTGTATCATCGAGATCTTTGTCTAGTCTCTCGGCGTATTTGGTGATAGCAAGCATCCATTGCTCTTTGTCTTTCTTTGTCGCCTCTGTACCACAGCGCTCACACTTACCATCCACCACCTCTTCGTTGGCTAATACACATTTATCTTTGGGGCACCAATTCACTAGCATCGGCTTTTTATATGCCAAACCTCTTTCATATAATTTTAAAAAAATCCATTGGCTCCATTTGTAAAAGCTGGGGTCTGTAGTATCCACTTCTCTATCCCAATCAAAAGAAAATCCACAAGCCTGCAACTGCCTTCTAAAGGTGTCTATATTTTCTTTGGTGACTATGCTTGGATGTATGCCAGTCTTGATGGCATAATTCTCTGTTGGTAATCCAAAAGCATCCCAGCCTATTGGATACAATACCTCTTTGCCTTCTGCTCTCATTTTCCTAGCTACTATATCCATGGCAGTATAGCTTTTGACATGACCGACATGTAGCCCCGCACCAGATGGATAAGGGAATTCTACTAATATATACGCCTTTACTTTATCGCTATATACGTCAGTTTTATATATATCATTTTCTTCCCAAATCTTTTGCCATTTACTTTCTATTGATTTAAAATTGTATGCCATAATGGTGCGCGATCCTGGGATCGAACCAGGGACCTTTCGAGTATCAGTCGAACGCTCTAAACCAGCTGAGCTAATCGCGCATATATTAAATAAATGTAAAGATCTTTACGTTTATTATATACTAACATAAATTATAAAGCTTATCAAACTTATCAAACTTATGCAAGTAATCTATCTAAATATCCACTTATGCTATAATCATAAAGTTTATAATCCTTAATCACTCTGAAGCCTCCTAATAAAGCTTTATTTTCAACTACTTTTTTATCTTTACTAATTTTATCTTTTTTATCTTTTTTATCTTCATTGCTTTTTTCAGTTAAAAATTTACTTTCTATAATTTTAAATGTTTCTGCATCTGCTATGTGAGATATTTCAATTACCGGTAATGGATTAGCTTGTAACTCTAAATTTTTAAGTACTTTTAATATAGTGGGGAGCATAGCAATGGCCTTGTACTTCTCCAACATCAAAATTATAGACTTGGCATCTATATTATTTTCTCTTATATATTTGGCTATATCTTTAGACTTTGGCATTGTTTAAAATAGATTTGATATATTTTGCATTTACTTCGGCCGACATTTGCTCTCCTATGATTTGGCTAAAAACTTTCTTGAGTAATTCTGGAGTAGCGTTGGCTAGATTATCCATAGCTTTATCATCACTAGCTACTATAGCCTTTTTTAATTTATCACGCAAGCTTTCAGCCTCATGCTCTGCCTTTAGCTTTATATCCCTGGCTATTGATTCTGCTCTGTCTGAGGAATCATCTACTATCTTTTGTCCATCAATTCTTGACTTATGTATTATATCTCCAGCCTCATTTTCGGCGTGCTCTATTTTGGCTTTTGCATTTTTTGCATTTTCTACTCCCTCTCTTATATATGCATCACGTTTATGTATAGTCTGACCAATTTTCTTAAAGAAAAATTTATTAAGTATAAATAATATAACTAGGAAATTAAAAAAGTTCAGTATCGCTACATGCCAATTAAATCCAATATTAATTAATACATCATTTATAAATTGCATAGTCTTACATTATGTAAAATATAAATATTTACTTTAATAAAAAGAAAGCTACGAAAGCAAATATAGCTGTGGTCTCTGTCATAGCTACCATCACTATCATTTTAGTAAATAGGCTTCCTTCCACTTCTGGATTGCGTCCCATAGCTTCTAATCCTTTACCAATAAGCATACCCTGACCAATGGCAGTACCTACCATGGCTAATATGCATAAACCTTTTGCTATATATAATGCTCCTTGTGCGTCCATAAATTTAAAATATTTTAATAATTAATAGCCTGTATTATAGCACTTTTTTATATTTTTTACAATGTATGCAATGCAATTTGATATATACAAAACAACAAACCCCCAAATGGGAGTACGGGGATTTGTTATAAAGTAAACATCTGGGATTATTACCTCTTTGATGTTTTCTTTACAGCCTTTTTGACTGTCTTTTTTACTGCTTTCTTAGCAACCTTTTTAACAGCTTTTTTAACTGCTTTCTTGGCTACTTTCTTCACAGATTTTTTTACTACTGCCATAAATTAAAGTATTACAAACGAGAGCCATTTTACCGGTAATGTGATCGTTGACCAACGATCATAACTCTCTATTACAATTATCATATGAATAACAGATATGCACAATAGATAAATCTATTGTGCATGTGGATAAGTCAGCATTTTTAACTTTTATACTTTGCGAATGCTTCGCATTCGCAAATAATGAAACTATTTTACTCTTATTTTTTACTTGTTTATAATTTTAGTCCTTTTTACAATATCTCTCCTCTCTCTATGCCACTTTAGCGAGTATCTGTGCGCTTCGCTATTGGCTAAATATATAGCGGACTCTATTTCTTTCTTATCTTTCCCCTTAAGCCCTATGTTATCTATATAATTACCTATTATACCTTTGGCTTTGTGTTTATCGTCTTTAACTACTGATACTGTGGCTATATCTGTATAGCCCAAAGATATTAATGTACCATCTCCAGCATTCTTCTGACCTATACCACCATCAAATACTATTAGGTCCGGCATTCTCCATTCTTTATGTTTCATTCTTCTACCTATTATTTCCCTTATGCCACCATAATCATCATTAATGTCCTCCTCCAATTTAAATTTCCTATATTCACTTGGCTTTTTGATGCCACCAGCAACGACAGTCATTACCCCTACTCTCTCATGACCGCTAATATGAGCTATGTCATAAGCTTCTATACGCATACCATCATCAAGCCATTCATTTAATTCTTCATTATGTATAAAAGCCATATCACTAATATGCCCCAGCCTATATATAGCATTCCTCCTTTCTGCCGCTAATTCAAATTTATATTCTTTAGCATATGTATTCATCTCTTTCTCTAGCACATTAATCAAGCTTTTACCTTTACCTTCAAATAAATATTTGATACTGCGTATATTTTTAGCATAGTCAGCTTTGCTAATTTTACCCACACATACACCAGGGCAGAGACCAAGTTGAAAGTTGAAGCAAGGGGATACGGACCCCTCCTCACACTTATCTCTATATGGGAATATCTTTCTTATTATTTTTAAAGTCTCTCTTATATCTTTGACAGAAGTAAATGGGCCATAGACTTTGGCTTTGATAAAGGATTTATCGGCATTTATCCTCTTCTCATATTCTCTGACTCTCATAGTGAGTACTCGGGGATAATCCTCATCAGTAATGATTACACAAGTATAACTTTTATTATCTTTCTCTTTTTGATTATAATAAGGTTGATACTTTTTAATCAAGATATTTTCTAATAATAATGCCTCCATAGCATTGTCCGTCATCTTATATATTATAGATTGTGCCGCCAGTATCATATTGATAAGTCTTAATCCTCTAGTATTTATCAAGTCATTATCAAAATAACTTTTTATTCTATTACGTAAACTTGTGGCTTTACCAATGTAAAGTATATTTTCTTTTTTGGACTCAGACTCCTCTTTATCCAAAAAATAATACACCCCCGGAGCGTCAGGTATAGCTGTGAAGTCGATATCTTGCCTTTTCATCTTTTATATGATACAGTAAAAAGACGGCTTTGGGAAGGCTTCCAAATTGTTGCACAGAACTGTAGTCCAACTATAAAAAAGTAGAACTACACGCAGCATAACTTCCCACTGCTAGATGGAGACTTGTAAGTGAAAAAAATTTTAAATATAGCGGCTGAGGCTCTTGGGTTGAGGTCACCACAAGACCCAATGACTGATGAGGCTTGTGCCGACGAAAATGCCAGTGTGGCTGCTGCTGGACACCCCACTGGTTTTTTGGACAGTAGTGCCCACACGCCAGCTGGCTGCCAACTGAGAGGCCTCAATCGACACAGTAGTGGCGACAACTGCCAACGCTAGCCCAGTGAGCTAGACACACCCCCGACCTGTACGCAGGTCGGGGGTGAAATTCATTTAGACCCAATCAAGTTCAAAATACTTTATTTATTTCTTTATTTATTGTCACTTTTTAATACATCGACTATATTGCTTTTATTAATTACTTGATAACTCGCTGGACTGTACACGGACTGGAAAAGTGCAGGCACTTTGAATTTACTTTCTGAAAGTTTGCATTCATAAGCTTTATAAATTTTATCTTGAGTAAACTCTTCTACAAAGTCCACTTCTCCACTTTTCTGTTTACGCCAAAAATAAGTATTAATACTCAAATTGTTATTGTTAATATATTTAACCTTTTCGCTTATAAAGAAATTCTCAAATATAAATCCTGAGTCTTTTCTATTATTTAAAGTGTGATAATCTTGTAACAAAGTATTCAATATACCATTATCATAAAAGTATATTTTATGTAATGACTTTATTTCATCACGTTTATTTTTGTGTAATGGTTTAAGCTTAAAAATAATAAAAGCCTTTTCTAGCATCTCTACATAGCTGCGTACTGTCTCTTTATTAACCCCTATACCTGTGGCTATTTCACTATAAGATACCAAACTACCAACCTGATAAGCTAAAGCTTTTAAAATCTTTTCTAACATATCCGGCTTCCTAATGCCTTCATATTTTAATAAGTCTTTATACAAATAATCATTTGCTATTTTCTTTAAATTTTCTTCTATAAGATCTCCACTATTTATAACCACAGGATATGTGCCATATATTACATTTCTTTCTAAAAGCCTTTTAGTTTCTATTAATGATGTGCTATCAATAATCTCTGATACAGATAGGGGATACATCTTCAACTCATAATTCCTACCAGTTAGTGGTTCATTTATTTTGTTGGCCAAGTCAAATGAAGATGATCTAGTAGCAATAATCTGCATATCAGGAAAGTTATCAATCAGCAACTTTAAACTCGTGCCTATATCTTTTACTTTTTGAGCTTCGTCCAAAACTATAAACTTTTTATCACCAATAAAAGCTTTCATCTCTGTGGAGGTCTTGTGTGTAAAGGCTTGATTTATGTCAGGTTCCTCACATAATAAATACACACCTCTATATTCTGCACACAACTTCTTGACCAATGTGGTCTTGCCTACTTGTCTGGGACCATACAATATTACTATTTTACCTTTAAACAATAGGCTTCTCAGCCTACTTTCTATTTGTCTGTGATAGACTATATTTTTATTCATATTTTTATACTTCTAATATTCAGACTTCTAATATTATTATTTACTTTTTTATAACTTTAAGTATATCAAATCTGTCTACTTCCGTCAATACAATATGTAAAAAAGTACTGTTTCAGTCATTAGAGCCTTATTTTAGCAGTTTTCTGCCATTAGACTATATAGCCTTAAGTTCCCTCAATACCTCCTCATACAGGCCATACACTCTCCTCGCTTCTCTGTCGGTCAGATGATAAGCCGAGCCGTCATGTGCGATACGATTACGTACCTTGTGCGCATCCCAAGCTTGAGATATAGAATTGAAATTGGCCTCTTTCATCATATCACCCAGTGAATTCCCACCATATCCTTTTTCTTTAAGCACATCATATAATAAATTATCAGCCTCTATTATACCCAATCTCCACATAACTTCCATCTCATCATTCATATATCCCTCTACCACTTTCCATCTGTCCGTCCATATACCCCTACTATGATTGGATTCATTTATTGCCTCTCTTATTTTTTCATCTTTATTTTCTATAGCTAATCCAGATAAAAAATCTTCGTCTTCAATTTTTTTTATAGGAATATTTTTATCATGTGACGTATGTTTTGCGGGATCATTAAAGGTACGCTCATAGTGGCGTATAGCATCAAAAGTAATAAATAGCCATTTAGAAAAAGATGTAGCTAAAAATATTATGGCAAATATCAAAAACATAGACACTATATCCGAAGTAAAAGATAATAACCCATTCTCTATTTTGAAATTCTGCACAAACCAATCACTATTATTAAATTTAAGAGTTCTGATATCATAGCCTTTAGTATATTTCACCACGTTGTCATTGTCACCATTTATTATAAAGTCCATGCCATCTAGCACACCATCACCATCTGTGTCAGGATTATTTATATCACCTCCTATGTATTTTTCTATTATATCGGCCACGCCATCACCGTCTATATCATCCACTCCATTACGTGTCATTATAAATTTATTCAGTGGATCCATATCGCGTCCATCCATCACTCCATCGCTATCTGTGTCGGCATTGATGGGATCACTACTACCTATTATCTCCACATAATCAGATATACCGTCTATATCTGTATCTGATATCAATGGGCTAGTTCCTATTTTTGCTTCATATATATCGGGAAGTCCATCACCATCAGTGTCCTTGGGTGACATACCAAAATACATACGAGCTTTATCGCTCCAGCCATAATCAGCACCGAAAAGTATATGCATATCAGCAGCACTCAAATTAGCTCCATCTTTTGGCTTGCTATCTATTATATCTGGTATACCGTCAGCGTCGCTATCTCTCTTGTTGTCCAATCCTATAGCACCAAAAGTTTCCAATAGAATGTTGTCAATACTTTCTTTGTTATTTGCACTCTCGGTATTAGAAGATAAGATATTTTGGCTATCTATTAAATCAGAAGTACTGGTATTATTTCCCATTAATGGTAAATTACCATTTTTGAATGGATTATAAGAATTGAAATCATTGACGTAACTTTTATCAAAAATGTTACCATTATTATTATCCTTAATTGAGTCGGTGGCTGTAGTTGATATTATGGATTTACTATTGTTTATATTATCTAGTAGACCTTTATCTCGCAGTCCATCATATACCGGATCTGCGACATCTGCCAAATATTTATCCTTGCTATACCCTAGCACATCGAAATACCAATGATATTTTATTTTTAAAAAAGCATCATAAAATCCATTGACCACAACATCCAAAAAGTTGTTACTATTATTCATAGATATATCATTTTGTAATACGCTATTGCTTTCTGCTTTATTACTTGGCATATATTTTTATTATAATACAGAAAGACCTTTTTTCCTCTCTCTGTATACACAATTAAAACTATTTCTTGTGCAACTATTTCTTATATATGCTCTCTACCTCTCTACCATAAGCAAACAATATATCCTCTCTGTGCCAATCAGCAAGCATTTGTATAGATCCATACATTTTATCATCTATGTGGCCGGTGGGGACTGTGATGGCTGGCACTCCTATTACATTGGCTGAGACACTAAATATGTCAGTGAGATAGGCTGACAAAGGATCACTTTTTTCTCCGAATTTCCAAGGCATTACTGGTGATATGGGCATAGCGATGATGTCAAAGTCTCTGAATATCTCTCTTATTTCTTCTCTTATTTTTTCTCTTAATTTAAGGGCTTTGTTATAATATGCGTCATAATATCCACTAGAGAGCACATAAGTACCTAGCATTATGCGTCTCTTGACCTCTGTGCCTAGGTTTTTGCTACGACTTTCTATCATACTATTATTTACAGTATCTGCCTCTACGTGCGCTCCATATCTGACACCATCATAGCGACCCATATTAGAAGACACTTCTGCTGCACATATAATATAATAAGCGTGTAAAGTCATTTCTATATTCTGTATGTTCACGTCTACTACTTCATATCCCCTATCTTCAAAAGACTTGATCGTATTATTAAAATTCTCTCTAATTATTTCATCTACTCCATCACGATTTATAAAAGACCTCGGTACAGCTATCCTCTTCTTGATATCACGCGTCGATTCTGATATATTTTTATGACTGGTGGCGTCCATAATGTCTTCTCCTTTTATAATATTAAAGACTGTTTCTACATCATTTACATTTGTAGCTATAGGCCCCACCTGATCGAGCGATGACCCCATAGCTATTAATCCATATCTGCTGATGGCGCCATACGTAGGCTTGAGCCCGACCAATCCAGTAAAGGCTGCTGGCTGCCTAACTGACCCACCTGTGTCAGACCCCAATGATACTGGTACATAGCCAGCCGCCACCGCCGCCGCTGATCCACCAGAAGATCCTCCAGGTACACGAGTAATATCTAATGGGTTTTTGGTTTTCTTATAGGCACTATTTTCGGTAGAGCTACCCATAGCGAATTCATCCATATTTGTCCGACCTATTATTATTGCACCTGCATCTTTTAACTTTTGTATTACTGTGGCATCATATGGAGACTTATAATTTTCTAATATCTTGGAGCCGGCACTTACAATCTGGCCTTTGACATTTATATTATCCTTTATCACTATAGGTATGCCAGTCATACCAGTAGAGTGGCCACTTATTAGCATTGATTCTGCTATACCTATACACTCATTTATATAAGTCTCATTATACACAGATAGCATTGCTCCTATGAGCTCGTCTTCGTTTTTTATTTTAGCCAATGATTCATTAACTACAGCTTTTACTGTATAAGTTTTATCTTTATAAGCTTTTTGTATTTCTTTTAAATTTAACATATCATTTCTTTATAACTTGTTTTACTTTTATAAAGTCACCTTGTCTGTTAGCTACATTCTCTAACATCGCATCTCTTTGCAAACGATAGGAGCCTGTCTCTGTAGTGAAGTTAAAATTATTAAAAGCTACCGAAGCATCTTCTCTCGCTACATTTTTATGTGCGTGCAGCATAGCACTATTGTCCACTACACCCAAATCTAAATCATTAATTTGTCCGACATATTCAATTATAGAAGATATTTCTCCCAATAAACTTTGTCTAGCGTCATCGCTCAGCCTTAGTCTAGACAAAGTTTCCAAATTTTTAATGTCATCTATGTTTATGCTCATGCTATATTTATAGCTTTAATTATAACATATAAAGTTCTTCTTCACTAATAATTTTTACCTTTAATTCTTGGGCTTTTTCAAGTTTTGAGCCTGCATCTGCACCTATCAATAAATAGTCTGTATTCCCAGATATTGATGTCGACACCTTACCTCCTCTACTTTCTATATATTCTTTGGCTTCGTCCCTACTCATATTTGGCAAGGTGCCAGTCATTACAAATATTTTATTATTTATATTTTTTGAATTAAGTTTTGTATTATCTTTAATATTTTCTATTTTTATTAGAGTTAAATAATTAATTAAATTTTCTATATTTTTAATATTATTATTTTCAACTATACCTTCTACTTTATTTTTTTTATTAAAATAATTGTATAAGCTCTGGGCGATCACCTCTCCTATACCTTCTACTTTTCTATAGTCTTCTATATTCATAACTTTTAATTTTTCTACAAGATCATCAAAAGTATTTATTTCGAAATTACTTTCACCAATAAACTTGTTTGTGTATAGATATTTTACTATGTCTTTAGATATAGTTTCACCCACGTGCCTAATCCCCAAAGCAAATAAAAATTTATGAGCATATACATGCTTAGAGTTTTCAATAGAGGCTAATAAATTGTCTACACTCTTTTCTCCATAGCCATCAAGAGTCATTAGCTCTTCTTTATATTTATGCAATTCATATATAGAAGAATAGTCATTTATATATCCTAGTGACACCAATTCTTCTACTATTTTTTCTCCCATCTTTTCTATATTCATGCACTTTTTAGAAACGAAATGTACGAGTGCCTCTGTATGTTTAGCTGGACATTCAGAATTTTTACAATACAAATCTACCGATTCTTTGCCATTACTGACTTCACTTTCTAAGATAGAATTACAACTAGGGCAATATTTTGACATCTCATAGACCTGGACATTTACTGGCCTTAGCTCCCTAATTACATTAAATATTTCTGGTATTATGTCTCCAGCTTTACGCAATTCCACTGTGTCACCTATGGCTATATCCAATCTATTTATCTCGTCTCTGTTGTGCAATGTAGCACGCGACACCATCGATCCATCAAGTGATACAGGAGTAAGTATGGCTACCGGCGTAATCGCTCCAGTACGACCAACTTGCAATATTATATTTTCTACTTTTGATTTTGCTATTTGTGCTTTGAATTTATAAGCTATACCACCACGTGGGGCTTTGGCGGTGTATCCTAATTTATTAAATATATTTTTATTATTTATTTTTACTACTACACCATCTACACCATAAGGCATATTGTTTCTCTTATCTGCCCACGACTGATAAAACTTTTCTACTCCTTCTATGTTTTTTACTACTTTATATTCTTTATTTACATTAAATCCAACTAACTTTAATTTTTCTAGTGATTGACTTTGAGAATACAACCCCAAATTTATTTCATAAGCAAAAAACTTTAAATTCCTTTCGGCCACCACATTACTATCCAATTGTCTGAGTGTGCCAGCCGCCAAATTACGAGAATTAGCATATATTTTTGGATCTTGATTTTCCTCACCTTTATTTTGTTTCTTCTTATTTTTTTCTTTTGCTTCTTGTATTATATTATTATTGATTTTTAAAAGCTCGCCCTGCTCCATCCAGACTTCACCCACAACTGTTATATTTTTACTTTCTATGTCTTTTAAGTTTTCAATATTTAAAACTTTTGGTATATCTTTTATTACTAAAGCATTATTTATTACATCCTCCCCTACTTCACCATCGCCTCTAGTTACTGCTTGTGCCAGCACTCCGTCAATATAAGTCAATACTAATTTTAATCCATCTATTTTTAATTCACAGATATATTCTATATCTTTAGGTTCATATTTTTTATATTCACCTGAAGAGTTTACTACTTCAGAATGGTCTATTGATTCATTTATGTCTGATTTATTAAGTATTTTGATATTTCTTTCTTCCCAATTTTTAATATCATCAATAGTAAAAGCTTTTTCATAGCTCCATTGAGATATATTATGTTTAACTTTTTTAAATTTCTCTGATACTGATCCACCTATAGCATTGACTACATTTTTATTTGAAATAATATTCTTATTATTTAAAATATCTTTTCTCTCTTCTGTGTTTATTTTTTTTATTATGTCTTTATTTTCTTTTTCAAGAGTCTCTAATTCTAATAGCAAGGTGTCATAAGCTTCATCACTAATTTCTGGATTGTCTTTTGTGTGATATAAATAATTATGCCTAGCGATGGATTCTCTTAGCAACTTTATTCTATCTCTTATTTGATTATTTTTTGACATAACACATTTTTATTTATAAAAAATTTATTACTTATTTTATTTTTCAATTATAGACTTAATGGTTATATTTGTCAAACAAAACAAGGACAGCTACGCTGTCCTTGTTTTGTTTGACTCTCAACTTTATCTCTCTAGGCCTATCAATTTACCAGACACATATAATTCATATTTCTTATTTGCATTTTTCTTTATTACTGTCATACCATCATCACTAGACCACATACCATCTTTGCTATTTAGCAATAAACTGTCTTCTTTACCATTTAAATACAATTCATATTTAGCGGCATTATCAACGATTAAATATGACACAGACATTGCTCCAGTACTTACATTTCGTAAAGCTACCGCATCTTGATATAACTTTACACATTTCATAACAGATTTGGACCATGTGGCGGCGTCGACAGACATACAGCCATTTTTATCCGTTCCAGCTACAGACACTAATTTAGTTTCTGTAGCTGCTTTCTTATGATTTTTATTCCATGCTCCACGCATATTCCACATATTCATTTCATCCACACTATCAGCAGTAGACATAGTGCTACCAGTTATATAGCCTATTTTAAACATTATAATAAATAGTGCTAATGCAAGTACTATTCTCCATACTCCGCAACGACTACAAAACCTCCCACCATCTTCACATTTGATATTATCACAAGAGCAATCATTACATTTCAGCATATTTTTACCTCTCCACACTTTTAATTTGGTATCTTCTTTTTTTGACATTTTGATATGTTAATTAATAAACTTATATTAAATTAAATATTACGCCTGATCCCAATCAGCTTAATATTAATATTATAACATCAAAGTATATTTTACCTCAACACTTATCCACTAAATCATATAAATTTGAGCGGTATTCATTGTACAAAATTCGAACTTTTTTTGAAATGAACCCCGACGAGGAAATCTGAAACAAAGCAGACGAAGTTTTGCGGAAACAATTTTCTAGGGAAAGGATTAGCTCTACCTCAACTGATTTCCCGCCCACAGGAGTGGTCTGGGGAGGAATCCTCCGCTTGCTCCTTTTTTTGTTTTGGTGAAATTCAGGTGGGGCTAATCTGAAAAAGGCTTAACTAATCTTACGATATCTTGATAGACAACTGGTGGTTTATTTTCATCAATCCAGTCATTTAGATTAATGGCTTGATCATACACAAAACCATGTCTATTAACAATAATAACTTGTGAAATATTGGGGTCATCGCCTTTTTCAGACGGTGAGCCCAAGATCCAAATTTTGGAATCTATATTTTTTTGATCAAGACACTGAACTATATAACTTAGATCACTACCATCTATTTTTCTATAAGTTGCAATAATTAAATTATAAGTATCAATTTTGGGAATAATTTTTTTATCAACAAAACTTGCAAAAGAATCTGACCAGTTTGTAAATTCTTTTACATCAAAAGCATAGCTCATAAGTTTATCTTCTTTTGGATAAACGATATATATATCATTGTCTGGTGAACTTGGAAACAACAAAAGATGATTTTCTTTTGTTGTTTTGTTAAGAGAGATTGTAACAAATAACGCGAAATATCCTTCTCTTAGTCTTTGAAATTTTCTATCACTAAAAAAGAGACTTCGGTCATCTATTCCAGTGTATTCCTCAAGAAAAATTGAATATACTGTTTCAAGAGGAAGCAACCTATCAAGTGGAAAAATCTCTTTTTTAGTTTCTAGTACTCTCTTTTTTAATTGATCATTAGTTATCATGTTCTTATATTTTTGTTATTTTCCATATTATTTTTTAAACTTTTATCCTCACGAATGTTTAAATATTCTCATTTGTAATGTACTCATCACCAAGTAAATTTTTGAAACGTTTATCCACTTCCTCCATTTTAATAATATACATATCTTTCTCATCACGAAGTCTTTTTACATCTTCATCTGTACCAAATACAAATAATGGACTTTCATAAAAAAGGCATGCGCAAGCATTTAGATAATCACACCAGTCCTTTGTAATTTCTATCAGCTTCAATTTATCATGTTTAAAACGCTCACAAAGGTGAATAAAATTTTTCTTACTACAATTAAATACTTTTCCAGATTTTTCCAATCTATACAATAAATAAGTCCAATTTTCTAAATCAAAATTTTTATTTCCTTCTTTAATTTTTCCTTGGATTTTATCCTTTTCTACCCTAATTCTTTCTAAAAGAACTCTCTCCCAATTCACCACATTCTCAGCACCATGTTCTATATACATAAGCTCCTCGTCTGACTTTTGTTCAGGTTTTAGTCTTTTGTAAATTAAATAAACAAATATGGTGATGATGGCTAAGATTATGTAAAGCATATAGCTTAATGTTTATATAATAACATTTAAATGTAATTTAAATTCTCAGTTATCCACTAAATCATATAACATTTTGGCGGGCCCACGAGGATTCGAACCTCGGTCAACGGTTTTGGAGACCGGCATACTACCACTGTACGATAGGCCCATAAA
>JAYVII010000050.1:0-3517 GCA_043770395.1 bacterium
TTGAGTTTACTCGTATTCAAACTAACAAATCTTGGTATGAGCAAAAGAATGAATTGCATAGGATTGTGACGAGAAGTGTGGTGCTGGCGTAAGTCCTAACTTTTATAGTCCCAACACCTCTTTCACATTCTTAAATCTCTTTGGATGATTATTATCAAGGTATTTAAGATGTTTCCTCCTGTCTGATACCATTTGTATCAGTCCACGACGTGAGTGATTGTCTTTCTTATTAGTCTTGAGATGGCCAGTAAGCTCTTCTATTCTCCTTGAAAGTATAGAGATCTGTACTTCCGCACTACCAGTATCAGTGTCATGAATGGCTACTAATTTAATAGCATTAGCTTTTTTTCTTGTGGATAGCATAGTGTTGTGTGTTGATTTTGATTGCACACCTTAAGATATCAGTATACAATCTATTATTTTTAACTTTGCGAAGTTATTTACATTATAACATGTTTTTATAAAAAAACAAGCCCGCAGCTTTCGCTGCGGACCACCATCAGAAAATGAAAATATTCATTACGAAAAGTTTCGTGTATGCTGAGTCATCCAAAATGGCCTGTATGATTCTGGTACGTAGAGATGTATTTTCAGGTATGCCGGCCACATCTAATTCCTTTATTCTCCAACTCCAACAAGAAGAATTATTTATGATACTACAGGAGCCGTCCAATATTCCTGGGAGAACAACAGCTCTACCTCGACACAAGCCAACGAACTCGTATCCATCAGAAGGCTGCAGAAAAGCCTCTAAAAGATTATGTTCGAGACCGCTTGTGACTTTTATGAGCTCCTCTCCTCCTTGATCTTTTTTAAAGAGAGCTACATACTCCAGCCCACGCCTACCATCAATGTAATTAACCAACATTCTATTACTCCAATTTGTTCCCCTTGCGGAGAGATAATAAGTGTCTTACTGAAGTCCTCTGCCAGTCTACAACTTTTTTATAAAATATGCAACATATAGTATAATATATCAATGTCGCACAATTTATTAAAGCTCAAACAGGAATTCCTCCAATACATAGAAATAGAGCGCGGACGCAGCCACCTCACTGTGCGTAATTATGATCACTATTTGATGAGATTCATTAATTTTTTGAGTGGCCCCTCCCCAAAGCTTGGGGAGGTCAGGGAGGGGGCCGGGCCTGAGATGGTCACCGACACAATCATGCGTAACTATCGCATCTATTTAAATAGAATACTTTCTCACCCCGAGGCCAAGCGCGGTAGTAAATATTTCGGAGCTACGTTAGAGAAGAAGACTCAGAATTATCATTTGATAGCCTTGCGTGCCTTTTTTAAATATGGGAGGAAAAGAGGTATAGAAATATACAATCCTGAGGCCATAGAGCTGGCCAAGACCTCACAACATGAATTGGACCTTATAAATGAAAAGGAATTACAGAGACTATTCGCAGCAGTAAATGAAAATGAAAATCAATTAGCCAGAGCCCGTGATCTGGCCATTATGACACTGCTCTTTTCTACTGGATTACGTGTCAGTGAGCTGGCGGCACTCGATCATGATGAGGACCTGAGTACAGGCGAGATATCTCTGCGTGGTAAAGGGGGTAAAATACGTGTAGTATTTATTTCAGATGAAGCCGTCACCAATATTAAAAAATATATTAAATTGCGTACTGATATGGACGAGGCTATGTTTATTGATCACTCACCAAGGTCCAAGTCCAGAATAGAAAATCGCGAAAGCATCAGGCTAACCACTCGCTCTATTGAGCGCATACTTAATAAATACGCTGAATTAGCAGGCATAACCAAGAAATGCACTCCACATGTGTTACGCCACTCATTCGCTACTGACCTGCTCTACAACGGTGCGGATTTACGCTCTGTACAGATGATGCTCGGGCATGCTTCCATTGCCACCACTCAAGTATATACCAATGTCACCAACAAATTCCTCCGTGAACAATGGCAAAAACATCACAAGGGCGGGAAGTAAAAAGGTCGCCCTTGTGGGGCGACCTGTATGGTTCTTATTTCCTAGAGAAAGTCTCTTCGAGGCTGACGATTTTGATTGTGTCTTCGAATGAGAACACTCTATCTACAACCAGGTAATAGTCGTCTCGATCTTTGAGATTATTCCTTATGGTCTCCTCGTTCGGAACTTCGATTTCAAGATCTTTAAAGATTTCTAGGAACGCTCGCTTCTTCAGAAGCTCAAGTAATACTTCAAGCGGTGGCCATTGTGTTTTGTAACGACAGAACCATGGGTAATTCTGCTCAGCATCAATATGAAAGATGATGCTATATATAGGCAGAACATCGATCGTCAAGCCGTTCGGCATAGTCAATTTCGTAACCATTTTATCTCCTTGCTCACTCGGTGAGTGGTCTACAATATTAATATCACACTCATCTATAATTGACATAAAATCTGTCATTTGTTAATATGGGCATATGATCAAGTTTACTGGAAATGAAATGAGGGTCTTGAAATGTCTTGATTTCAAGCCTATTTCTGTGGCGGCACTTGTGAGGGCGACCATGATGCCACGTATGACTGTGTACACTACTCTACTTCGGCTACTAGGGGTCGGCGCAGTTAGGATCGTCATTTTAAACAACAGTAAAAGGAAATTGTGGGCCAAAAGTGACGCAAGTAAATTGAGAAGCGAAATTGAAACGCATACTAGGAAATTATTTGGTATTGATTTAAATATTAAAAATGCAAACAAAAATATTTTCAACATAAATGGCAGAGATCAAATCGCAGAATATCTCATTAATGTAACCGGTCTTAATTATGGCAAAAGACTTTATACAATGCAAAATTCTTCTAACTTCCCATTATGGGTAGACATTTTTGGCAAGAGATGGACAAATAAACATAACAAATTATTAGTTGATAATAATGTAATTGTCTTTAGTATTTATAGTAAAAATATACCGAGGTCTATTCTTGATGACAAAGATATTATAGAAAATTATAAAGGCAGAAAGGGCAATTCAATGGCAATAGATGACAAATATTTCCTACCTGGTGTGGCACTATATATTTTTGAAAATCAGATTTTATTTATCGATTTGAACAAACTTGAAGCAATTGTAATTTCTAATCACAATTTCATTAAATTTTTTATTAAAATATTTGAATTAATTTTTGAAGGAGGGGATAGAGACAAATTGTATTTTGAATATGGTAGGGATAAATAATACTGTTGTATTTAAATTTAGTTATATAACGGTATGGATCTCTTGTTGCAGATTCATGATCTGCACAGCGTAGATGTGACGCATGTCACCGCGATTGTCACTAACAAATTCCTTCGTGAACAATGGCAAAAGCATCATAAAGGTGGAAAGTAAGTTTAACTTTCTTTTTCATTTTTCAATAATACCAGTGTTGGAATTAGTTGTTGAAGGTGTCAAAATTTAATTTGCTTAATCTCTCAAATAATGCTAATATATAAAGACTTTAAAACTTTAATTATTAAAAACATGGCAAACATCTGTCTATTGTGTGACAAAGGATCAAGGGTGGTAGGTAAAT
>JAYVII010000051.1:0-28229 GCA_043770395.1 bacterium
TGAATCAGAGAGAGAAGAAAGCTGTATTGGAATTTTTTTGTTTAGCGTATCTGCGGGTATAGCTATAGCCAAAGCTTCTAAATCCAAGTCTTTTTCTGTAAAGAATTCTCCATAATTAGGACAGAATATTTTATCAGAGTAACTGCCATTGTCATGTAATTGAGAGCCTATCATACAACCACTTACTTTACCCAAAGGACCTTCTATTGTTTGGTTTATTGATTTCACTGCCACTTCTTCAAAAGCTACTCCAGGAATATTTTCTACTCTGTATACATCGCCAGTCTTTGGATTGGCTGGCATTATCATCGCGACAGGGCCATCTTTATCTGCTAGCCAAGTGCCATGTTTATCTGTGAGTACCCCCTCAGATAAATTAAAAACTTCTTCACCGAAATACCATACTGATCCATCGTCAGCTTGAGCATACCAATCATAGGCGTACTCTATCAGTCTGTGATCAAAGTAAGCCAAATATTGTATTGTGCGTGTTTCTACTTTTCCACCATTCCAATCTATTATTCTGTTTTTACTTTCTGGTAACAAAGTGTAGACAACTTGCAGAGGCCGGCCATCATCATTGCCTAGCAGTATAGCTTGTTTTAAATTTGTTACAGGGAAAAGTATATTATCTATCTTTGTGGGATTAGAAAATACTGGTTTCTTTAAGTCGACTCTTTTATTTTCAGGAGATACCGGGAGGTTTTTCAGTTCACTTTTTGAGAGATCTGGTTGTGTTATATTTGAGGACAGATAATCCTTTTTCTGATTTGATGAAAATGTATAAATTAGTATAACGGTCACTATCACTAACACAACAGCCACAACACCTCTCTTATATTGTATTTTGTTCATGTATTTATATATAAATATATTATTATAATAAGTTAATTATAAATCTTTCATATAAAAAATGCAATAGTGACACTTCTTTGTCTTTTGAGGACATCAAATCCAGCAGTCATGTAAAAAATGAAATGTCCAGTCGCAGGACATCGGAGTATTATTTTGAATAAAAAATGAGAATGACGCCAAGGTAGAAGCAGAAAAGCTATATCAAGAAAAGTCACGACACAAAATCACTGTCGAGAAGAACCCCACCCTCGCCCGCACGTATGAGAAGGAGTTTCGGAGGTATTTTGTGATCAAAAACTAGTTTTATGATTTCATGCATTATAATACACGAAATCATAGTTTCTTCAATTTAACTTAAACACCTCTGGACCATTTTGTATGAACCCTATAGCAATAAGTAACAGTAAAGGTCCGACTATATATATCAAGTCATTTTTTATAAAGCTTGAAAAGAGCTCACCTTTTATAAGTACACAATAAGTTCTGTAAAGTACAAGCGCGACTAATGGAGAAAACATAAATATCATTCTCGCTATATGACCGTTAGCAATTTGCTCTGCTGTAGGATCGTTGGCGTTTGTTACACCCATAATCCCTATCAAGGCAGATAAGAAATACCATACATACCACCCAACCGTAACTCCAAAGAAAATTAATATGTTAATCATGTATATAGTATAGCACAAAATATACTTCGGCTAATTGTATGTTCCTCACTTATCGAGTTTCGTAATCAAAAGTTTGATAACGTCGCCATCTCGACCCACATCGAGTACGATGATATGATATGAGCCAAAATAAATATCTCCGCTAGCCATGCCTCCTTGAGCTATGCGTACTGTTTTTGTCTCTACTTCATCTGCCCTAAACTCAACCATAGAAAAAGATGTATCTTCGCCACTTTCAAATATATCATGTCCTCCACTAATATTTGTAATTGTCAGCCCGAGTACAGTTTTTGATTCATTGTGGGCAAGTGTAATTTCCATATGTATATAGTATAGCACATCAACAACAAAAGCGCGGCCGCGGACGTGCTTTACTTTCAGTCCTATAGTCTGTTCCCAGGCCAGACTAACTCCGTAATTTTAACCATTAACCCCACTATCAGTAACCATGGGATTACACGAAAGAACAATTTGTGTTTTGCCCTAATTAAACGATAATTCTCGCTGAGTTCCCCGTGAATACGATTGCCGAGAAAACCAGTAGCGGTAGCACTGCTATAAAATTTTCAGTGTAGCTGCGCTCCCTTGGAAAGGTTCCCCAACAAAGCCAACAGAGAACAATGTCGGGAGAGAGAACTACCAGCATAGGTATAATCGGGAAGTTTATCATCATTACCTCTTACATTTGGTAAGGTTAAAATCAAAAATTAGAATTTTAAATTCGTGTTTCTTCTTGAAAAAGTGATGAGTATGCAAGTTCCAAAGTCTTTTGTCTGTCTGGATAAATATCAAAATAAGGGAAATTATATTTTAGGGAAAAATGCTTCGGCTTTTTTATTTTCTTCTAAATTGTCAATCCCTAATTTAGTGGGAGAATAGTCTAAAAGGTTGCGAATCATGTCAGTGAGACAAGAAGTTGTCAGCCTTTAGTAAGTTGGCCCGCCTCGTCGATATGTATTATTGAAGAAGTATTTTGAGTGACACTAATACAATTACTCTTTAGTAACTATCAATGTACTATTCTTTAATGTGTTATCCTCTGGGCCTTTGTATGTCCAAAGGGTGAAGTTATTATTATCAACCTCAAAACTACTTGGAGGATTTGGTAACTGCCCATTTCCAATTTTAAGAAGTAATTCTTTCTGATTATTATCTACAATTAAAAAGTTATTTGTCTGTAAACTTATGATAGTGCCGTCATCTGCGGTAACGTCAAGTACACTCTTAAAAGTAAGCATAAAATCTTGAAACTTAACAGACTCATTCTGTTTATAATCAACCTCGACACCATAAGCAAATGTATTTGCTGCGGGATCTATATTTGTATTTATTATATCATTATCGTTATTCATAAAATAAATATATCAGACTTAGAGTTTGCCAGTAAATTATTGCACTATATATTAATTTACTTCATGGCTTGTCTGCTCTACCGCGCAAGTGGTAGCAATAGTGTCTACTCTCTCATTACCGGCAATACCGGCGTGACCTGGCACGTAGAGCATCTTTACGGTGTTACTCATACGCTCGAGTGTATATTTTAGATTGGATAACTCTTTCCAATATTCCTGATTCAGCACCGGCTTCTTGGCTGCGGTCAGCCAGCCCCTCTTGATCCAGCCGTCTATCCATATGGTGAGGCCCTTGATTACGTATTCACTATCGGTATATATTTCTATACTGTCTTCGATAGTCCTTTGATCTATTAAATATTTAAATGCCTCTATCACAGCTTGCAATTCCATTTTGTTATTGGTGGTTTCTATTTCATATCCACCACGCTCTGCACCTCCATCGACCATAAATCCCCACCCACCTTTACCAGGATTGCCCCTACTGGATCCATCTGTGTATATTCTTATCATGCTAGACATTATATCACATCAATGCCTCAGTTATTTACCCCAATTAATCCCCGGTATAATCACTCAACGGCTGAAGCAGAAGAGAAACAAACCCTTCTCCTTCAATTACTTTCATCAAGTCATCTCTAACAACTATAAGCGCAGGCCCAGAAGCAAGTCTGAACAAGGGTGGAAGCGGCTCAGATAATTTCCTTAAAAAAATAGAGCCTTCGTAATATTGCCTCCCAAATCTTGATCGGTGAGGTGACCGGGTAGCATCGATCCCATCGATCAGGCTCAGGACATTCACCGCATGATAGTTGTCATGGTTCTCTCCAGTTTTATTGTCTTTGATTTGAATAGGATAGCTATCGATATTTGATACCCCATTATGAATTAGTGCGTTAAGCAGCCTTGTCGACATTATGGGTATAGAAGTATCAAATATATCAGGAAGTTGAGAGCCATAAGAAGAATCAAATTGCAAAATTTTAGGTGGCAAATCCTTATCAAATCTTACTCCTTCAAACCAAGGTAGCTCAGCAGTTGCGTCATTATGTCCGACCAGCTCCACTGTGTTGGTGTCATGTAAAATATCTTGCCTGAGAAAATAAAACATAGATTTTGTGGATTCTTCTTTTGATGTATTTGTAAAAGTTTTTATTGTGTGGCTCATGAGTTTATTATATCGTATAAATATCAACTTGACTATACACAAATTCAGACCCACCCCACCACCCTCCCCACAATGTCATCGCGATATGAATCCCAAGCTAGATTAATTATTGGCATTTTCATGGCTTCTGCAATTGTTATGTCCTCAGCAGTAGCAAAGAATTTGATAGCCCTCAAACCTTCATACTTAATTTCTAGATGTTCTTTCTTTTTCCCGAAAAAGCTTATTTTGTAAGCTCCATTCACACATATAGCCGGAGCGACATTGCCTATACCAAATGGCCCGAGTAATTTTATTTCTTCATAGAGATCATTATTAATAGATTTGTGATCTAGCTTTATATCAAATATAGAGTTTATATTTTGTAGATTTTTATACAGACTTTCTCTCTCTAATCCTTTGGTTTTGGCTATTTCATTTAATTTATATCGCAGCTTTTCAATATTACTTTCATGTACCTTGAACCCTCCAGCCGCCTCATGTCCCCCGAAATGTATTAATAAATCGCTCACCTCACTCAGTACCTGCACCACATTTTGACTGGTTCTTATTGCATTCTTGAGTGGCTCTCGCCCCTTGGGGAGAGTGGGAGAGGGGGTTGTATCATTGGTTGGGGTGAGGCCTGTGTTCGCTGCCCTCACACTGCCTTTATAATTACCTGCATCATCTCTTCCTCCAGCGACTAATGTCATGCGTCCCTGCTCCTCCACTACTCGACTAGCAATGAGCCCCAATATGCCAGGATTCCATTCGGGATTGGCTATCAATATTATTTCATCGTGCACATGCTCGTCATTTATCTCAGTCAGACTATCCTTGACAGCGGCTTTTCTATTTATGTTCAATGCTTCTAATTTGTCAGCATAGACATGACCATTTATTTTATCCGAAAGAGTCAGGAAGGCAATGCGTGGATCATCCATACGTGAGGCACTGTTAAGTCGGGGTGCTATAGTAAATCCTATGGTCTCTTCATTGATCTTAGCTTTATTTTCTTTGGCATTGTATAGTATTCTATTTAGTCCGGGTCTCTTACTAATTTTTAAAACCTTGATACCAAAATGTGCCAGCACTCTATTTTCTCCTATCATTGGCACCATGTCAGCCACAGTTGAGAGAGCGACCATATCCAGTAATGTCTTCTCCCAGCCTTGCTCTACTTTATATTTCTCACCATATTTTTTTATAAAAGCTTGTATGACTTTCCATATGGTCGCACAACCGCAGAGATTTTTGTCTTTATAATTACAATCGTCTTGCTTCATATTCACTATAGCATCCGCCGGCGGAATTATTTGTTTACTCTGCTCGTCTCTGATTGGTAAGTGATGATCGGTCAATATCACTTGCATGCCCTTCTCTTTGGCATAAGCGATCTCTTTGACATTAGTAATACCCAGATCAATAGTAATCATCAGACCCACTCCTTGCTCTACTAATTTATCAATGGCGGCCATATGTACGCCATAGCCTTCATTGTGCCGGTGAGGTATATACACCAAATAATTTTCATATTTTATTTTATCAAAAAATTCTGAGCATATAGTCGCCCCCGGTATGCCATCGCAATCATAATCGGCGTATATAGCGATTTTCTTTTTTTCTTGTATGGCTTGATGTATTATATCTATCGCTTTATCTATATCTTTAATATTGTCAGCATCGTGCAGATGTGTAACATATTTTAAATTAATAAAGTCGTCGAGTTTGTTGAGTTCACTTTGTTTTGTTTTTTCAGATTTACTAGCAAGTTTACTGTCTTTAGTTGATATGTTTTGTATTTTATTTTTGTCTATCAAGCCACGACTGTGAGCTATTTCAAGTAGTATATCGGAGTACATGAGTATAGTATAACACAGGGACGGCCGCAGGCCGCCCCTGTGTTATTTTGTGTTGCATTGTAACACAAAGTCTGATATGATAAATATATCAATAATATAAATATATGACTACTACATTATCCATTAGATTAGATGCAAAATTAAAAACTGATTCACAAAAAGTTTTTAAGCAGCTTGGCCTGGATATATCTTCGGCTACCAAGCTTTTTCTCACTCAAGTTGTGAATAGGAAGGCAATTCCCTTTGAAATACGCACCGTGAATGGCTTCACTCCAGCTTTTGAGCAAGAGCTACTCGCTGATATCGCGGATATTAAGAAGAATCCACAGAATTATAAGGCTTATACCTCTGGTCGTGAGCTCATAGAAGATATAATAGGTCACTATTAAAATATTATATGTATCAAATTTATATAACTAATAAATTCGAGAAGGATTTGAAGAAAATTTGCAAACATAAGGATTTTAGCCCACATAAACTTCAAGAAGTTATTGATATTTTAGAAGCAGGAATAATTATAGATTCTAAATATAAAAATCATCGACTACATGGCAGCCTCAGTGACACATATGATCTTCATATTCAGAATGACTTGATTTTGCTTTATGAAAAGGATGAAGAGATAAGGTTAATCGCCTTGATAAGACTAAATAATCATTCGGAATTGTTTTGACAGTACAGAAGGTGTCGGGATTCTCTGGAAAAAACCAGTTGACGTCATTGCTGAAGGTGCAAAGCCCGGCGTCATCAGGAAACCTCAAGTTTCCTGTCAAGAAATTATTTTTTTCGTCGTAACTTACCGTGAACCAAGTTGTCATGATATTCTAACCACGGATTGTTGATCTCGGCTAGCGAGTCGCACCGCAAAGTTGTTGAAAGAAACGTCAGGGATTGTGCTTTACGCTGGATTTACTAGGTATTGACACAATTCCTGACTCATTGTGCAGTCTCTCAAAGAGAGAATATTTTGTCAAATGCAACATAAACCCCTTTCGCCTTCGGCACCTTCCCAAAGGGAAGGAAAAACTCAAAAATTCATAAGCCTTGCTTCCTTGGGGAAGCTCCGCGAAGCGGTGAAGGGGTTTTTGGGAAAGGTAGTTTTGTTTGCTATAATGTCTATATGACCATATTCGAAAAAATAATTAATAAAGAAATACTAGCTGAGATTATATATGAGGATGACATGTGTATCGCCATGCTCGATATTAATCCAGCTTCCAAAGGCCATACTTTGGTTATCCCTAAAATTAAAAGCAATGACTGCCATGTGGATCATTTATGGCTTATACCAGAAGAATATTATGACCATATGTGGAAAGTTTCTAAAAAGTTGGCGCTGCATATAAAAGATAAACTTAATTCTGATAGAATTGGAGTCATGGTAGAAGGTTATGGTGTGCCACATGCCCATATACATTTGATACCACTTGATAGCCCCGACAATTTTGAGGCTTACCCAGGCAAAGACAGATCAGAAGAAACTTCTAAAATTCACGAGACGGCAGAGCTATTGAGAATGTATTAGTTGTTGAAGGTGCCTTTTAAAAATTTGCAAAAAGTTAGAAAGTGTGATATATTAATAGCAATTCAGTAATGAGTCGGTCCGCAAGGACCGACTCATTTGCTTGAAGACTTAGAGATTATTGGAAATATTATCAATAGTTAAATGTTGATTATAGATTATAAATAAGTTTTTTAGGAGTTGATATAGAATAGTGATAGTAAAATTAAATACAAAATAAAAATATGATAGATTTAAAAATGTTAAAAACAGGTTTGGAGCAGCTCACAGAGGAGAGGCGTTTACCTTTTGATAAGGTCAAGGTGGCGGTAGAGCGTGCCTTGGCTGCAGCTTATCAGAAAGAGTATGGTAAAAAAGGCCAGATGATAAGATGTGCTATTAATTTTGATAATGGAGAAATGGAGTTTGAACAGATTAAAACTGTAGTAGACGAGAATACTGTACGCGTAGTTACAGAAGAGGAAGCTCAACAAGAAATAGCAGAAGCCAAAAACGAAGCAAACAGAGATCGCACTTTAATCAGGAAAGAAAAGGAAGACGAAGAGGCTGGCACTATACCTAAATATAATGAAGAGAAACATATAATGATTGACACTGCCAAGCTATTCAAAGCCAATGCAGGTTTGGGTGACGAAATAATATTTCCACTTGAGTCCAAAGATGATTTTGGTCGTATAGCCGCCCAATCAGCCAAACAAGTAATAGTACAGGCCTTGCGTGAGGCTGAGCATGCTAGTGTGGTGGAGGAATTTAGTGATAGAGCTAATCAAATAGTCACAGGAGTGATACAGCGTGTCGAGCGTGGAATAGTGTTTGTAGACCTTGGTCGTGCCACCGCCATTATGCCCCCAGAGGAGCAAATATTGGGCGAGAGATATACTTCAGGATCTAGGATTAGGGCGTATTTGTACAACATGGAAAATGACAATAGAGGTTTGTCCCTGAGGCTTTCTCGTACACATCCTAAATTATTAATAGAGCTTTTCAAATTAGAATCAAGCGAAATAGCTGATGGAGTAGTAGAAATAATATCTGTAGCTCGCGAAGCGGGTAGCAGATCCAAAATAGCAGTAAAAAGTAATGATGATAGAGTAGATCCAATAGGAGCCTGTGTAGGTAAGGGTGGCACAAGAGTGAACGCCATCAGTACAGAATTACGTGGGGAGAAAATAGATATAATAGAATGGTCAGATGATTTAGAAGAATATGTAAAGAGATCACTTTCGCCAGCGCATACACTGTCTATATCTATGAATGCAGATGAGAAGAAAGCTACAGTGCTAGTGGATCTGGAAGAGCAATCACTTGCTATTGGTAAAGGAGGTCAGAACGTAAGACTTGCTGCCAAGCTAACAGGCTGGAAAATTGATATACATAATACTTCTGACAATGACAAAGAAGCTGGTGCCTTGACTGAAAAAGAGATAGAGAAGGAAGTTAAAGAATCAGACATCTACGACGTTGACGAGCAGAAGAATTAATAAAATAAAACTATGAATATACTTGATAAAATAAAGCCTTGGGCAAAAGAAAATGAGACTATAAATGTAATTGTTGAAATACAAAAAGGAAGTAAAAATAAATATGAATTTGACAAAGAGACAGGACTTATAAAGCTTGATCGGGTTATGTTTACTGGTCAGGATTATCCTTTTGATTATGGATTTATTCCCAACACTTTGTGGCATGATGGAGATCCTATAGACGTGGTACTGCTAACTACGTACCCGTTACTTCCGGGTGTCCTCGTAGAGGCCAGGCCTATAGCCATGATGGACATGATAGACAGCGGTGAAGGTGATACTAAAATACTAGCAGTTCCCTCATCTGATCCTAGGTGGAAAGGTGTAAAAGACCTTGGCGATATCAACGCTCATACATTAAAAGAGATAGAGCATTTCTTTACTTCTTATAAAGTTTTACAAAATAAAGTATGTACGATAGAAGGTGTATACAATAAAGACAAAGCGATAGAGGCAATTAATGAAAGTATAGAACTTCTTAAGAATAAATAGTTTTGATGTATTTAATCCTTAACTAAACTAATATGAAAGATAAGAAGATAGACTATCAAGGTAAAATGTTACAGATAATATCTTGGGAAGGCTCTCCAGGAATTAGATATGAGGCAGCGGTCAGAGCTCCTGGTGTAAGGATATTGTGTGAATTTGTGCAAGATGAGGTCAAAAAAGTCCTTCTAACACAAGAAAAAAGGAGGGAGTCAGATGGAGTTGATTACAGGCTTCCTGGTGGTAAGGTCTTTAATAAATTATCAGAATATAACATAGCTCTTGATAATAATGAGGACATAGCTGCCATTGCATTACAAAAAGCCAAAGAGGAAGCCAAGGAAGAGGCTGGGGTGATATCTGGTAACTTGAAGCTTATTTAAGAAGTCGCCTGCTGGAGCGTCTGTAGATTGGGACTTGTATTACTTCCTGGCTACTGACTGTACTTTAGGAGAAAAAGAGCTCAGTGAGAATGAAGTCAATGACCTAGTGGGGCATGTTATTGTAGACGGCGTAGAATTGTACAAACTTTTATTAGAAAATAAAATACAAGAAGGCAGAAGTGCTGAAGTGTTATGGAATTGGTTAGCAAACAATAATTATCTTAAATTAAACTAATATGAAAACAGAAATCAAAAAGAGAGAGGATGGGGATGTAGAGATCAATGTGACTATGCCTAATGCAGAATTTATGAAGTATTGGGATAAGGGATTTAAGGTGGTACAAGAAAAGGTAGAAATAGATGGATTTCGTAAAGGTAATGCTCCTAAGGATGTGATAGTAAGTAAATACGGTGAGATGGCGGTGCTGGAGGAAATGGCTAATATAGTTATAAATGAAACTTATATAAAATCGATAACAGATAATAAAATAAATGTCATAGACCATCCTCATATACATGTGGTGAAGCTATCTGCTGCTGATGACTTTGTATATATGGCACATGTCCCAGTATATCCAGAGGTAACACTACCCGATTATAAGAAAATTGCAAAGGAAGTGAAAAGCAATTTAGCCAAAGATACAAAAAAAGAAGAGGACAATAAAGATGCCGTTGATAAAGTTGACATAAAAAATGGCAATGGTAATAAGTCAGAAGTATCTGGTAAAAGTGATGATATTAAAGATGAAAAGAAAAGTATGGAGGCAGAAATCGACAAAGTGTTGACAGAGCTAGCTGCTGGTCGTGGTGAAGGCACTGTGGTAGATGACGCTTTTGCTCAGAGCTTTGGGGAGAATTTCCCTACCCTTGAAAGCTTGAGAGCTAAAGTCAGAGAAAATTTGGAATTGGAGAAAGTCTCTGTAGCTAGAGAAAAACATAGAGCCGCAATATTGGAGGCATTACTATTGTCGGTAGAATGCAAAATGCCAAAAATAATAATAGAAAGTGAAATAGACAGAATGATGGGACAGATGGAACACGATGTGATTAACATGGGTAACAAATGGGCTGACTATTTGACTCACGCAGGTAAAACTGAAGAGTCTTTGCGTAAAGAGTATGAAGAAATAGCCGCCAAGCGTGCCCTATCTCAAGTATTATTGGCTGAAATAGCTAAGAAGGAATCATTGATTCCTAATGCAGATGAAATAGATGTAGAAGTAATACGTATCATGACTATGACTCCTGATGCAAAGGAAGAAAATGTTAAAGGTCATGTAACACAGATGATAATGAATGAAAAAGTATTGAAGATGCTGGAGTCTTAAAGGACATAAAACAAAGGGTGACCGCGTAGCGGTCACCCTTTGTTTTGTCTTAGAGTCGTCTATTGGACACTTATCCACTTAAAGGACATCATATGCTATTGCTTCTATCGGACATTCTGTTATGATATATAACAGGGGAAGAGGACATGCACGTCGAGAGCGTATCTCTAAAATAGCATGTGCCGAAACCAAATTGTTCTTGTCCGCTCTCAAGTATTGGTAAATGCCAATTACAACTACTGACGCGAGCCAGTAAATTTAAGGGAGTTTGGACAAACCTGAGAGTTATAAACTCCGAAGGTAGTGAGTTATATCAAGTTGCATTGGGAGAATGCAACATTTTGGGTCATCGTACCCATGGCCAGCACTTATAAGGGGGTGCACAGGTCAACATCGCGACACACGAACAAGTGTCAAACCGCCATCAGGCGACTGCGTCGTTAGAAGGATTCCGAATACACATATATGCGACTAGCTACGATTTAGTAGTGAGCTGATCAAGAAATGCATAAGATGTGAAATACGAAACCTTGCCAGCGACATATGTCAGCCAATGGCGGTTTTGTAATTCCAGGCTCAACTTTATAATAGTTACAGAGTTTGCCTGTGGACTTATTTTTTTATATTTGGTATATTGAATATATTATGTCATATTTAGTACCCACAGTGATTGAAAAGTCACCACTAGGCGAGAGAGCCTATGATATTTATTCACGTTTGTTAAAAGAGCGCATTATATTCCTTACGGATGAAGTTAATCAGACTACAGCTTCGCTCATCATAGCTCAGATGTTATTCCTCGAAGCTGAAGATCCCAAGAGGGATATTATGTTGTATATTAACAGTCCAGGTGGATCCGTTTATGATGGTCTAGGTATATACGATACCATGAAACATCTCAAATGTGATGTAGCCACCATAGGCGTAGGCATGCAGGCTTCTATGGGTGCTTTTCTACTTGCGAGTGGCACTAAGGGCAAGAGATCGTTGTTGCCGCATGCCACGGTAATGATACATCAGCCATCAGCGGGCACGAGAGGCAAAGTCACAGACATGGAAATAGACCTCAAAGAAGGTATAAGACTTAAAAAATTATTAAATGAAATAATGGCGGCAAATACAGGACAAAAAGTAGAAATAATAGAAAAAGATAGCGATAGAGATAATTGGATGACAGCGGCAGAAGCCAAAGAATACGGCCTTGTTGACCAAATAATTAACAGCAGAAAATAGTAATACACAAGTTGTCCTTGTCAATACTTGCATTTATAAGGGTTTTCTATCTATAATATAAGAGGCGCACTGCGCTTAATAAAAAACATATGAATAAAGCAGCTCTAGTAGAATTATTAGCAAGTAAGATGGACAGCACAAAGGTCCAAGCTGAATTAGCTATAGATACAATATTTGACACTATCGCAAGTACTCTTAAAAAAGGAGACGAAGTTTCGATCGCCGGTTTTGGTAAATTTGTGGCCAAAGCTCGCGCGGCTCGTGATGCTCGTAATCCTAAAACAGGAGAAGTGGTGAAAGTGCCAGCAACTACAGTGCCCAAGTTCTCAGCCGCCAAGGCTCTTAAGGACGCTGTTAAATAACTCACAACACACCCTTAAACAAAAGGCGACCGCGTAGCGGTCGCCTTTTGTTTTTCAAGTCCGCCCCCTGCGGGAGGATTTAGGAGGGGGTTACTTCACTTCAAATGACACTCTCACAACCGCTGTTACTTTCTTCTCTATGGTGCTAGTATCATAAGTACCATAATCGCTCACATCCACCGAATTAGGTGCTGTGACTTGTATTACCCCAGTTGATGCCTCTACTATCGCTCCAAGGGCAGAATTTCCAGCGCTAGCGACCGCCTTGGCCCTCTCCATAGCGTTCTTGGTAGCCATAGACATCAATTCTACTCTATCGTCCTTTAATTTATCATAAAAGTATTCGGTATTAGCCAGCGATATACCAGGCCTCACAGACATATCTGTAGGCGCTTGTCCAGATATTTTTTTCGCCAAGTCTACGTCTTTTATATTTACTGTTATATTTTGAGAAATGTCATATCCAGCTATACCAAAGTTACAATCAGCATATGGATATTGTGTATTAGTATTCATTTTACAAATTTCACTAGATCTGGAATCACCCATGGACATCTCCTCTTCTTTTACTCCTTTGCTTTTTAAATATTGCTTTAAATAGTCCATATCAGAGGATAGAGATTTGTACCCTGAACTTAAATCAATATTATATATCTTTTTGTTTAAATTAAAAGTCATTTTTGCATTATCACTTTTGACTATTTTATCTGCGGATCCTGTCACAGCTATTACATTATTAGCTCTTTTGATATTACCAATACCATTTGCCAGTATCGCTGCACATATCATAAGTGCTATGCCGAACATCACAGATGCTACGCCAACTTGAGTATTTAGTAAATTATTTTTTATATTTTTTAAAGTTTCCATATACATTTTTATATTTTTTAAAGTATTCTTTTTTACAAGTTATTCATTATTTTGAAACTTTGAGCAACGGTTTGTAAAAATATTTCATATGAGAATCCTTTTATTTCTGGCTGATACATCCTTATGTCCACTATTTTTATCAACACAATTTTGTTGTCACTAACAACAAAACGTAATTCCTTTTCTTCTAGATTTAGAAGGTACGGTATGTTATTTTTATTTTTTTGCAGATTTGGAAGTGATGAATTAGCAATATTCTCTAAAGTTATGAATGTGGTAAGCCAAGAGTAACCTGCGTCAGATCGTTGTATTATTTCTATTTCAGATTGTTCTTGTGCTTTAGGGTCTCCACATATAATTGTATTTTTTTGAGGTCCTTTAAATATAGGGTATTCAAAATAAATGTTTTTTAACTTGTTACAAATAAAGCTACTTCTACCAACGATTTCAATTTTATTTTGCTTATAATATATATTATATATTATAACTACAGCATAAATTACAACAAGAGCGATGATGATTACAGTTAGTATTTTCATATGTTTATTGTTGATTGATAACTATACCCTGCTCTTTACAATTAGTGGCCATAAAGCTCTTAATATATGTTGGGCATTGCAAAGTTATAGTTTTTTCAGTTATGTCTTGTTTCAACCTGAAATTGCAAGTCACATATCCATCGTTATTACTATCTTCGCCCTGGCAGCTCTGTCCGACTACGTTGTAATCGCTATACATTTTGGCCGCGTATTCACTACCTTTTGTAATTGCTCTACTCGCTCGCATCTGATTACCCATGACGAAATAGCCGTATAGTCCCAGCACTACTAATAAAATAATAATTAAAAAATATTTTGTTAAACTTTGCATATAAATATTATAACACAATCTAAAGATGTAATATCATTTGTCAATCCCTTGCCTTTATGCTTGGAAAATTATTCAAGCAAGAGTTGAGTTGAGTCGTTTCTGTCCAGCTACACTGTCCGCTAGATTGGCGCTCACAGGTAGCAGTTTTATAACATGCGTATTCCTCACGATATTCGCAGGTAGAAACCATACCTTCTTCGTCTGAACAAATCTGTGCGCTACACCCACCGATAAAACATTTACCGGCTACTCTAGGACTAGGGGTGGGTTCTCTGTTCTCGACCACTTCTACAAATAGTTCTCCATTAGGAGTTCTACACTGTCGAGGATAGGTTTCCATAACGGGATAGCCTGCGTTTAGACACTCCTTGAAATTAGTAATCAGTAAATTTTTCTTTATTACTTTAGGCGAATTAAAGAACAAAAACCCAATCCCTGTTAGAATGATTATAAGTATAACAACAAAAGTTTTGCCTGTACGAAGCATATACAAATAATACCATAGTTCTTGCTATTTTAATAATTCTTCTATTGGAACACTCAATGACTTGGCGATTTACTGTGCGGCGTACGGGAATCGAACCCGTGTCTCATCCTTGGCAAGGACGTATTCTACCACTAAACCAACACCGCATGTGTTGTGTATATATTAGCACAAGTGCTTGTACTTATCAAATTTTAAGGGATTCGGTCACAGATATTTTGCTCATACTTCGCAAAATTCCGCGACCCCAGTATCGAACGTCTCCTTCCTCTACGCTACAGTCGACATGTCTACGACTTTCGAACCCTGACGCACCTGGGATTTCCCATGTGCTCACCCCCGACAGAAATACTAAAGGCAGCACTAGTGCTGCCTTTAGTATTTCTGTCGGGGTGCAGGGATTCGAACCCTGAGTCTTTGGTACCCAAAACCAAAATGTTAGCCGTTACACCACACCCCGTTTCGCTACATTGGGCAATCTGGCGTTGCCTCGTAACATCCTCAAGTATATCACACAAGACACAAAATACAAAAGCACCCTACTCGCGTAGGGTGCTTTTGTAACTATTATTAAGTTAATGAGCTGCCATTTTAACCCCAACACCAATCAATATAAATGGAAGTATGATTGGCACTAAAGATTGTAAACCGAAGCTATTAACGAGCATTAGAGAACCGAAACCAATTAGTCCATATTTAAGACCATTTGATGCATGTTCTGCTGCTGCTCCTGGTGTTACTGGTATTGACATATGTTTACATTATACACGATAGAAATATTTTGTCAAGCTTTACATAAATAGTAAAAGTTGTGAGGGTGCGGCGTAAGAGAATCGGTCACCACACATAGTCGTTGCACTCCTTGTGTCGCGACCCCGGCCGTAGTCGACAAGCACTTCGCTACGCTACGTCTTGTATACCGACTACTCTATTCGATTCCCTTATCCTTACTAAAATGCACAAAATATGAAGCTAGGCGCTTCATATTTTGGCATTTTATGTGCGGCGTAAGAGAATCGAACTCTTGTCTCCTGCTTGGAAGGCAGGCATTCTACCACTAGACCAACACCGCATGTGTTGTATTTATATATTAGCATATATTGATTTGTATATCAATATCACCCACAACTTCTCCCTAAGGTATAAGTCAAACTGTGTATAAGTCTGGGGACAAGGGGATAACGGACAAGAGGTTTTGTAAAGCTTGACGTAAAGATTATAAAGACAAAATTAGAATCATACTTATAAAATAAGGACTTTTTGACATTATTTATTTGGACTTTATAATTTAAAGCTGTCTTTTAAAATTCCTGCCACGTGAAATGGAATTTTAATTGTATTAAGTTTTAGCATTAAATTTCATGTGTAACATAAAATAAGTTATAATATCATATATGGCCAGTCATAATGATTTAGGGAAGTTAGGAGAAGATATTGCTTGTAAATATTTAGAGAGAGAAGGCTATGAAATATGGGGTAGAAATATTGATTATAAAGTTAGTGAAATAGATATTATCGCAATCAAGGATAAAACTCTGCATTTCATTGAGGTCAAGAGTGGGCAGAAAGGAAGCTTTTATACTAGGGAGAATATGACCAGATGGAAAAAGCATAAGTTAAAAAGAGCTATAGAAGTGCACTTACTTAAAAATCCTAAAATTAAATCTTGGCAAATAGATGTAGCCTTTATACATATTGATTTGGTCAGGCGAATAGGTAGAGTAGAGATGCTTTGGAATCAGATATTGGAGTAGTGTTTGTACTTGAGTGGCCCCTCCCCAAAACTTGGGGCTGAGACAGTGCCTAATGTACTGTCTCAGAGGGAGGGGTTGGATGGTGCTTCCGCCAAGATTCGAACTTGGAAAAACGGTTCCGAAGACCGTTGTGATATCCATTTCACCACGGAAGCAATTACACATGTAACATATTTGCTTATATGCCAATGTATAAGTTATAATATAACATATAAATATGGAAATTAAAATCGATCAAATACCAAAATATGTGAGAATGACAGTAATGGCTTTGCAAATGTCTAATTTTGAAGCTTATTTAGTGGGTGGCTGTGTGAGAGATTTGTTGTTAGATCGCACTCCGCATGATTGGGATATTACTACCAGCGCCACTCCAGAACAAATAATAGCACTTTTCCCGCATACTTTTTATGAAAATAATTATGGTACAGTAGGTGTAGTTTTGGACATTACTATAGACGAAAACAAGCAGAATGAGATAGCATCAGATGAATTGTCTGGTAAAGAAAATAAATATTCAAATATAGTTGAAGTAACTCCATTTCGGGGAGAAGGTGAGTATAGTGACAGTCGTCACCCTGATGAAGTTTTCTGGGTTCAGGACGTCAAAGAAGACCTGGCTAGGCGTGATTTTACATGTAATGCTGTAGCTTTGGATATAAAGGACATGTCCTTTATAGATCCATATAATGGTATTAAAGACATAGAAAATAAGCTTTTAAAATGTGTCCGTAATGCTAATGATCGATTTGCTGAGGATGCTTTGCGTATGATGAGGCTTGTGCGCTTTTCGGCCCAGCTGGACTTCGTTATTGAGCCTGTTACACATGAAAGCGTAAAAAATAATGCTTATAAATTAAAGGAAATTGCCATAGAGCGTATACAAGATGAGTTTAAAAAGCTTTTAATGACGCAAAGTCCAATGCGAGGTCTTATTGTTGCACATGAAATGGGAATACTCAAATACTTCTTAACAGAACTCGAAAATGGTATAGGTATATCTCAGAATCAAGCCCATAGCTTTGATGTTTGGGAGCATAATTTGCGTACATTGCAGCATGCTGCTGATAAAGGCTGGGATATTAATTTACGTCTTTCAGCACTATTTCATGATATATCCAAGCCTGAGACGAGGAGATATTCAGAAGAGAAGAAAGATTATACCTTTTATGGCCATGATGTAGTCGGAGGGCGTGTTACACGTGTAATTATGGAGAGGATGAAATTCCCTAAGGATCAAATAGAAAAAGTCTCGCTCATGGTACGTTGGCATATGTTCTTCTCTGATACAGAACAAATTACCTTGTCGGCTGTGCGTCGCTTGATCACTAATGTAGGTAAAGATAATATTTGGGATCTGGTAAACCTTCGTATTTGTGATCGAGTAGGGACTGGCAGACCGAAAGAAGAGCCATATAGACTACGTAAATATGAAAGCATGATAGAGCAGGCACTGGTGGATCCAATATCGCTCAAGCAAATGAAAATAGATGGTAAAAGAATAATGATAGTTACACAAGAAACGCCTGGGCCGCGCATTGGCTATATTCTACATGCACTTTTTGAAGAAGTGCTAGATGATCCAGAAAGAAATATGAATGAATATCTCGAGAGTAGGGCGTTACACATGAAATCTCTCCCACTTGATGAGCTCAAAGCCCTAGCCGAAAAAGGTAAAGATCTAATGGAAGAAAAAAATCAAGCCCAAGTCGCCTCCATCCGTAAAAGCTTTCATGTGAAATAGATTGACTTTTAAAATTAAACTCATAATACGTATATGGCGCAACCTAAAAAGCCATTTAAACGTATGAACACAAAAATTTGTATACATTGTAAGAGTAATAAAGTAATTAAAAAAGGTTTGAGTCACAATATACAGAGATGGAAATGTAAAGATTATCACAAAATATTTCAAGCAAATAGAAAAGCTCTTCCTGATAAGGAAGAGCTTTTCTATTCTTTTTCCTTCCATAAACAGACGCTACATACTTTGGATATGGGATAAACAAGTTTGCAGATAAATTAAAACATAGATAACATGTTATAATTTATCTATTCTAATAAAATTAGTAAATAAAAAATAAAATTAATATGCAAATAGATTATTTAAATTTTACACCAGTAGAATCTCTGGTTGGTGGAATTATTATTGGTCTCGCATCCATTTTGATGCTTGTGATGTTCGGAAAAATTGCTGGTATTTCTGGCATTATAGGCGAACTACTCAAGCTATCCAAAAATGATTCTTTGTGGAGATTTAGCTTCTTATTTGGAATCGCCTTATCCGGGCAGATATTTTATTCATTCATAGACTCAAGTAAATTAGAAAATACAATAAATAATTCAAATATTTTTTATATTATTTTAGCTGGCTTATTAGTTGGGTTTGGCACCAGACTCGGCTCAGGTTGTACCTCAGGTCATGGCATATGTGGTATTGGCAGGCTATCTATGAGATCAATAATATCAACTTGTACTTTTGTAGGAGTATCTATTATTACAGTATTTATTATTAATTTAATCAAATAAATTATATGAAAAATAATTATCATTATATATACAAATTTTTACTAGGCTTGCTTTTTGGTTTTGGGCTTATAATCTCTGGCATGGTGTACCCATCTAAAGTCATTGGATTCTTAGATGTTTTTGGAAATTGGGACCCTTCTCTTATTTTTGTTATGTTGGGTGGAATATTTACATATTCGCTTTTTTATTTCCTCTTTAAAAATAAAAGAACATTCCTAGGTTACGAAAAAAATATTCCAAGTAATAAAATAATAGACAAAAAATTAATTTTAGGAGCAGTCCTTTTTGGAGCTGGTTGGGGTTTGTATGGGTATTGTCCTGCGCCAGCTCTGGTTGGCGTTGGATTATTAAATATGCAAGCAATATTATTTGTTCTATTTATGATAATTGGTATGTATTTATTTGAATTTTATCAAAAAAAGTAGGTAAGTAATTATGAATAGAAGTTAATAACATACGCAAAAGCTTTCATGTGAAATAGTTCAAGTTCATCTTTTCAACCAAATTTATGACATGAAGGTGATAAATTCGTACAAAATTGTTGACTTAGGGTGATAAATTTGTTATAATGTGGTCATTATGTATACAAGAATCATAGAAAAATCAATAAAAGCAAGTCTTTTCCAAGGTCAGATGATTGTTATCTATGGCGCTAGGCAAGTAGGCAAAACTACTTTAGCTAAAAAGATTATTGAAGATACTGGTCTTCCTTTTAAATATTTTAGCCTTGACACTGCACGTGATAGAGAAGATTTTTCAATTGCTGATCCCGAGCATTTGAAAAGAATATTTGGTGAGGCCAAAATAGTGCTGGTCGACGAAGCCCAATTGGTGGTCAACATAGGTCAAGTACTAAAAGCTTATTATGATAAATATAATGAGGTGCAAATAATTGCTACAGGCTCGAGCTCTTTTGATCTTGCTAATAAATTCAAAGAGCCGATGACGGGCAGGACACACAGCTTCTTGCTTTATCCATTATCTGTACGTGAAATTGCAGGCGAAAATATATATGACTTTAGAGAAAGGCAGGAGTACTGTATGCGATATGGCTTTTATCCTCGTATACAAAATAAAGATGACGCCATAGCTGATGGCATGCTCGCAGAATTGACGGAGGCCAATCTTTATAAAGATATATATATGACTGAAGGTATCAAGAAGCCAGAAGTCTTACAAAAATTAATCAAAGTATTGGCTATTAATATAGGCCATACACTAACTATTGGTGGTTTGGCCAAGAGCGCGAACACCACAAACAAAACAATAGAGAGATACATAGACTTACTTGAAAAATTCTTTGTGATTAAAAGATTAAATACATATTCAAGAAACTTAAATAATGAATTAAAGAGAGCTTTTAAAATATATTTTATGGATACAGGTATGCGTAATTCAGTAATACAAAATCACAATAAAATGGAGCTAAGAAATGATATCGGCCAACTTTTTGAAAATTTCTGGGTGATAGAAAGATTGAAAGCGGAAAGCTATAAAGGCAATAGGCACAACAGTTATTTCTGGCAAACATATAATGATATAGAGGTGGATTATATAGAAGAGTCAGGTGGTGAATTAAAGGCTTTTGAATGTAAATGGTCAGACAGGCCTTCTAAGGGTATTAAAATCTTTGAAGCAGAATACAAAAATGAAGGTGCTAAATCTTTTATTATAAATAAAGATAATTATTTGGAGTATTTGTAAAAGCTTTTGTGTGAAATAGATGATATAAAAAATTCAGGCCCGATCTTGCGATCTGGCCTGTGTGGGAAAAAGCAAAACTAGCTCAGTTCCCGACCTTGATCTTGATCTTAGCCGTCAGTTCGAACCCCACCAACAACTCGACTCGTGGCCCATCCGGGTAACTCTTGTATCCATAAAACTCCACCGCCGGCGTCTCAGTGGCCTTGCCTACCGAAGAAGTTATGACTGTGTATCTGTGGTTGCTGTATTCCTCGGGCGTATAGCCAACGTGGAGGACTTTGCAGCCCTCGATCGCTTCACAGCGACGGACGATTTCGTCCCGTTTCGCTGCCGTTTCAGAATCGGCTTGCCAAATCTCTATTCTGTTAGACTTAGACATGATATCTCCTGGTTGGACTAGAACAACAAAATCATTATATATATTAGTTCTTTTTGTCAAGTTTAGGTATAATGTAAGATTTTTAGGAGTGAATATTGTATTTGTAATTATTATGTTGATTATGCTAAAATATAAATATGAGAAAAGATAAATATAAGCCACAAATAAATTCTAAAGATGAAAAAGCCTATTGCAAAGCAATGCAAGCTGGTATGAGCAAGGGTGAACATAAAATGTTTTTCGAATCTAATTTGCAAGAGTTTGAGCAATATAAAAAGTTCATGGATGAAAATTTGGTAGAGGCAGATACTAGTGCAATGGATACTATTTATAAAGTTAAAATAACCTATCAATTAAAAAAGAATGTCTGGAGAGAATACGAAGTATACGGCTATGAGACGCTCAGCGAATTAGCGGAGGACTTGATAGACTCAATGGGCTGGATGAATGATCATTTGCATTCATGGTGGTTCAAAGGTAAGGAAGGTAAAGAGATGAGACATTGGTACAATATGTATGAGATTGGTTGTGAATACTCTGAGGATGAGAGTTATCCTGCAATTCATGACGATAAAGTTTGCATTGCCAACATTAACTTTGATATTAACAAAAAGCTAGGATTCGCTTTTGATTTTGGTGATGATCATAGATTTTTATTAGAATTAATTTCAAAAAGAAAAGAAGAAAAGAGTGACCACATGAGGGCTTTCCCATTACTGGTGGATCAGCGTGGTGTCGGACCTGAGCAGTACCCACCTCTAGAAGAGTGCTAGAAAAAATCTATACTTAAGTCAAGTTTTTCTCGAGAATATCTATAGTTAAGTATAGACTTTTGCTAGAGCTTCCTCCCGTCATAAGCCCAATGCAGTAAGGCTTGGCGTTGGCGAGGGCGACAATGTTGAGAGCCACGCACGCCGCAGGCTCCTTGTAGCCATTTGACATGGCGCACCATATTTTGCCAGCGCCTAATCTGCCTGGCATCGTCAGGGTGACGGCGCCCCATATAATACCTGCAATACCATTGGAACCATCCACGGGGGTCGTCGGCGTGCAGCCAACCTTTGGCTCGCCACACTGTCAGACTTTGTGAAGCTGGTACACCATAATAATTAAGTTTCTTGTCTTGTTTGTATATGCCTTCAATTTGCAATTTGGCATCAGTGTACCAGTCAGCAGGAAACTCTTCACGACAATCACGCATATATACGCCACCAAATATACCGAGTGCGAGCATTTCTAGGGGACTAAGATCTGGCTTGAAGCCTTTGTCAAAACTTTGCCCCATCTCCTCGGTCAAAAAATATTCATAACCTTGTTGCATGCGGTCGTGGACTGTTACTTTCTTATTGTTTATTGTTGCCGCCTTCTGCATAATTTTAAATTAAAGTATAGCATATAGAGAAACTTTGTTAAAATATTGGCACATGATATAATCAAAGTAATATGTTCAATAAATCGTCAAGCAAAAATTTTACTACTGAGAGGGAAGGGCAGCTTCATTTTTTTAAAAATTTTGGCATAAACATAGATGAAAATAACGTGCTGATTGTTAATACAGACGGTGTCTTTAATGGGAATATTTTTGAATTCAAATTAAACATTAGAAATACACAACAAACACTTTTTCAGGCGATAAAGTATCTTTCTAGGTTAAGGATTACAGGTCACCCAGTACCAAAAAATATTTTACTTGTTTCGTTAAACCAAAGTAAATTGTATGTTTTTGACAGTGAAGATTATTTTTATGAAATACATCAAATTTATTATGGAGGAGCTAGTAAGAATAATGACGGCTTTACAATAATAAAACCTTCTATAGAAATTGATTACTCAACTGATGTTGGTGCGGATAATGTATTAAAGTTACTAAAAGAAAATAATTTTACTAAGATTAAGATTGACGAAGATTGTATTGTTGGATGGGCAGAAAAATATTATAAAGAAAATACAACGGCAAAGAAAAGTGACTTTCTTGATGACAGAGATGGTGGTGAAATTCGTAATCCAGTTAAATTTAAAAGTTACATTTTACCATTTAAAGAAGATACAAATATAAAATTTAAATATCTAATGGATAAATTAAACGATAATTTAATCAAAAAAGAACTTGGTGCTTTCTTTACTCCCCCAGCATATGCAAGAAAGTCTGTAGAGCTTGTTCGTGAAGCAATCAAGCTTGTGCCTGAAGGTAATGATTATATTATTTTGGATCGATGTGCAGGAACAGGTAATCTTGAAGCAGAGCTTTCTGAAGAAGAATTATCACATGCTATTGTTAGTACTTATGAATATTATGAATATAAGGTTTTATTAGAACGTTTCAATGGGTTGGTTCGTCATATTATCCCACCAACTGATGACAATGTAGTGTTTTCTGCTGGTTTTGTAGTAAATGCGGATGCGTTAAGCGAAGATTTTGTAAATAATAAAATTATTAAGCAATATATTGATAATCCAAAATGTACAATAATACTATTTGAAAATCCACCATATAGCGATACGTCGGCAACAGATTTTATAAATGAATACGGGCAAGTAAAAACAGATCGTAGAAACAAGTTCGTTACAGAAGAAATGAAAAGAGATATAGAAAGTATTAAAGAAAAGAGAGCGTCAACTCGCGAAATCAGCAACCTCTTTATATGGTCAGGATTCAAGTATTATTTACGACAACCAACTGATAGTTACATTTTATTTTCCCCGGTTAAATACTTTAAGAGTATTGGTTTAGTGAATAAAAAGTTTAGGAATGGCTTTCTTTTTAATAGAGCATTTTTTCACGCTTCGCCTAGTACTATATCCGTGATTAGTTGGCAAAATATTAATAATAAGCAAGAAAGTTTTAATCTTGCGGCTTTTGATATCGAGACAAAAAAATCTTCAACAGGAGCAAATAATGAATTACAATATGTTAAAGATGTAGAAATCAACAAAGTCAATGTACTGATTAGTACATTGAATGATAAGCGATCATTTGATGATGACGTAAAAACTAATTTTGTCTGTGGGTCTAATGGAGAGCCAGAACACTATGATAGTGATAAGGGCCGTCAGCCGGTCTATAACTCAAATATTCTTGCGTATCTATCAATACAAGGCTTTGTTGTTGCTCCGAATAATGTCCATCTAGTTAGGGCGAATTTCAAAACTGGGATACAACAAAGTTTTGGATTTCACTTAAGAAATGACAATTATCTTTTAAAACTTCCTATGTTTGCTGTAAAACTCTATCCTCAAGAAAAGTGGTATGAGAAGGATGTGTATTTTACAACTGCTGATGGTGGTGACAGGTATACGAAAGATAAAGACTTCTTGAAATCATGTTTTATATTTACTTGCTTATCAAGGTATAATAAATGTCTTTCTTTTACAGGAAGTGACAGTAGATTTTATAAAAATGAATTATGTTTAGACGGTGTCACATTGGCAAGTAAACAGCTTGAAAAATTTAAATTAAATGATGATGAAAAAGGATTAATCAAAAACTGGGAAAGTATTTTAACTGAGGCAAAGAAAACAATTAATTATAATGAAGTGTTTTCCTATGGGCCATATCAAATAGAAATAGAATTAAATACATCACATAAAGATGAAAATGATAAAACAGTTTACGACTACCCAACACTTAATGGTGAATTAGAAAATTTAAAGAAGAAATTAAAAGCATATTATGCAATATATATAATTCCAAAATTATTTGAGTATGAACTTTTAAAGTAAATCAATAGTTCTACGTAAAACAAATAAAGGACGACTCCGTAGGAGTCGTCCTTTATTTGTTACTCTTTATGTGTTACTTCTTATAAACCTCCAACACATCGCCCTCAGATAGTCCTGACAATACCTCCACCTCACCATTGTCGCCACGTAGGCCTATTTCTATTTTTTTATCTATGGACTTTTTGCCTTCTATTACCATGACATGAGTTTCACCACCTGTAGTTTTTAGATATTTATTCGGAACAGAAAGTACATTTTCTTTTTTATTGGTTGTAAGCTTTACATTGGCTGTCATACCTGCTTTGACATTGTGATCTTTTGTTTCCTTGTTATCAAGCATAGAAACGATAGCTTTGTAATTGGACACGCCGTTATTATCGGTGGCACTCGGATCTATGCGAGTAACTGTGCCAGGCCATTTGACATCACCACCAAAGGCATCAAGCGTGATTTCGGCTGATTGATTGAGTGAAATTTTAGCGGCGTCTATTTCAGATAGCTTGATTTCAATTTCAAAGACATTACCTGACATTATAGATATGGCGCTTTTACTTGCTACAGCAAGGCTGCCCAGGTCTACGTTCACCGCTGTGATGATGCCATCATATGGGGCGCGTATCATATTTTTGGCTAATTGAGCACGGGCATTCTCTAGTCCAGCGGCGGCTTGAGAGACTACGGCACGTTGTATTTCTATTTTATTTTTGTCTCCACCAGCTTTGGACAAGGCTAGATCTTTCTCAGCTCTATCTATTGCATTTTTTGTGGAATTTAAATTATTGACTCTTGTATTTAGTTCAGTCGTTGCCGTGACAAGACTAGCTTTTGCAGAGCTTATATATGATTTGGCATTTGTAAGGGCTGAGTCATTGGTCACACAATTTGCTGTCACGGCCAGACTAGTATTTGCAATTAAATTTTTTAATTCTATTTGATTTTTTGCTATATTTAATAAATTAGTGACATTACTATCAATATCAATATTTTTTAAATCATTATAGTCAGATATGGCATTTTTATAATTTGATTCAATTTTACTTATTAACGATTGGTCACAATTATTAACATTATATTTATAGTTGTCACCACTTTGTACAAAGAGATTGCTTAATTTGAAGTATAATATATCGTTATATGAATTAGTAACGCTATTAATTGTGTCTATCGCTTGATTTTGTTGTAATTCATAATCAGATTTGGCACTAGCAAGTGCCTGCTCTTTGATGGCAATTTCTTCGGGGCGAGCGCCTTCTATGATGGCATTTAAATTAGCTTGTGCACTTTCTAATGCTGCGGCAGCTTGAGAAACTTGAGCCACCAGGTCAACAGAAGACAGGGAGGCCAGGGTCTGACCGCGCCTGACATTGTCACCCACTTTTATATTAATTGCGCTGATTACTCCGGAGCGTTCAAAGTTGAGATCTGATGAGCTAATTGGCTTGGTTTTTCCTGTCACTTCTATAGACTCTTCGAGAGATACGCGAGTGATTTTGTGAGTGTTGATTGTGTCTACGTTGTTACTTTTAAAGCCCCAGACAATCAAGATCAAAGCTAATAATAATGAACCTACAACTATATAGGGATGTTTTTTAATTTTGTTAAGATAATTCATATACATTATAATAGCATATATGTTATAATCATGCATATGAATAACCCGATAATAGTTGCTAATTGGAAATGTAATCCAGATAATATGCGCAGCGCTCTTAGGCTAATAGAAAATACCGAGAATTTACTTAACAAAACTAAATATAAATATTATATAGCCGCTCCTGATACTATGATATATCAATTGCGTGAATACGAGATTATCGCCACTATTGGCGCACAAAATATAGATCACCTAGAGGGCGGAGCCTATACAGGGCAGTCCAAACTAAGCCAAATAGTAGACGCAGGAGCTCAATTCACTATACTCGGACATTCAGAAGTGAGGAAAAGAGGTGAAAAAGAAGATGACATTGCTAAAAAGGTGGGCCAAGCAGTGCAGGTTGATCTCAAGGTTATATTGTGTGTAGGAGAAAGTGAGCGTGATCATAATGGTTTGTATTTAGAAGAAATATCTAGACAAGTAAGAGTGAGTATATCAGAGCTGCCCCATGATAAATTAAACAAAATAGTTATAGCTTATGAGCCTGTGTGGGCTATTGGGGCAGCCACTGCAGCCACTACAGTAGAGTCACTAGAGGCGGCTATAGTTATCAGGCGTGAATTGGCGGCTATAGTGGGCCTGCATAATGCTAAACAGACACAAATAATATATGGGGGATCAGTAGACGAAAATAATGCGCATTATTTTATAAGTGAAGGTGGTATGGATGGATTGCTTATTGGTCGAGCTTCATTGGATGCCGAGGTCTTTGCTACTATTATCAACAATTGTTATGAAGTTAATAAATAAAGTGAAATATAATAATATAAAAAATAAAGTAGTATTGGTCAGGCTGGACCTCAATGTACCCATAGAAAATGGTAAAATAGTCGACGATTACAGGATAATTTCTACATATCAGACCATAGACACCCTTCTTAAAAATAAAAATAAAGTAATAATCACAAGCCATTTAGGAGAAAGTGGTGAAAGTTTGGAGCCAGTATACAAATATTTAAATAAGAAATATAAAGATTTACTTTTTATAAAGTCCACAGATCAAAAGGAGATAGCAAATATGGTTGACAATAACTTTTCTTCTGCTAGTAAAGCGCAGAAAGAAAGTATTTTTGGCTTAAGAAATATTAAAAAAATAAAAACTAATATAATAATGCTGGAGAATTTACGTTGCTTTGAAGGAGAGAAGAAAAATAGTGCAGCCTTTGCCAAGTTCTTAGCCTCCTTGGCTGGTGTGTATGTTTACGACGCCTTCGCTGTGGCCCATAGGAAACATGCTTCCGTAGTATCGGTGTCCAGATATTTACCACATTGTGTCGGGCCTTTAGTAGACAAAGAGTTAAAAGGTCTCGCTCCGACCCAAAAAATAAATGCCAAGACACTATTCATATTGGGTGGGGCCAAGATTTCCACCAAGCTACCGCTCATTGATAAATATGTAGAGCAGGGAGCGACGGTGTTTGTGGGTGGAGCTATGGCTCATAATATAATGCTGGCCCAAGATATCAGTATAGGTAATAGCTTTTATGATAAAGATATAAATAACAAAGTGCTTGCCAAGAAGTCAGCCTTTAAAAGTAACAGAG
>JAYVII010000052.1:0-3351 GCA_043770395.1 bacterium
AAAAATGTGCCGTCACTTTATGAGTAATCTGCTGTGACGGTAACCATTCGCTAGCCTACAATCACTAGAGCAATTGCAAGTCTTCTTGCCTCGTGAAGGCTGGGTGGTGCTGGACAATGTGTGGGTGAAGACAATTGAAAATGCCGACAGAACGCTAACTTTTGACCTCTACATCAACGAAACTAAAATGGACGTAGACAGTGCGTTATCGTATAGGCAAGCACAATTTTTAGATGCTTTAAAATCTGGAACTTCTCAATTTGTCACTAGGAGTACTAAATTCGGTCAACTACTACCGCAAGGCTCCACAGTCACAGTAAAATCCTTTGTGAAAACATCAAGTGATGGTACAGTGAATGGAGTATTAACAACAGCTAAATTATATTAATATATGAACAAAAAAGAAGCCAAACAATATACATTAAAATATCTAACAGATGTATTTGTATCTAACGGATTTGTAGAAAAGAAAAAAGGTAGTTCTGATATTGAGTTTACTCGTAAAACTTCTACGGGTGAGGACGGCATGTACTTGCACTTCAACGAGGTAATCAAAGCTATAGGTGGCAGTGTTAAACTTAATCCACCGATTCCATTTCTTTCTTCTACATACAAGCTGTCCTTGATGTGATTTAACAGTTTTAATTAGCTATAACGAATATTTGACTTATCGCTGCCATTGGAGTATAATATAGACGAAACGTGAGCGTAATCACATTTCGTCCAAAACATGAAAAAACCCTTGTATATCAAGCGTAAAATAAAATACCAAATTTCGGAAACTTTGTTTAAGGGTAAAGTGATTATATTATATGGAGCAAGGCAAATTGGTAAAACTACTTTAGTAAAAGAAATATTAAGAAAATATAAAAATAGTAATTATATTTCCTGTGATGAATTACAAGTTCAAATAGATTTGAAACCACTGTCTCATGAATATTTAAAGAATTATTTTGGTAATTATGAACTCATAGTTTTGGACGAAGCTCAAAAAATAAAAGATATAGGGGTAATATTAAAGATTATGAATGACTTTTATCCTGACACACAAATAATAGCAACTGGCTCATCCTCTTTTGACCTTGCTAATAGTGTCGGTGAACCACTGGTAGGTAGAAGCCGTGAATTTTATATGTCCGCGCTTACTTTTGAAGAAATTAAAGATTATGAAAATTTACATGATGAAAATAGTTTAGAAATAAATAAAAAAATTAAAGATTTAATTATATATGGTAATTATCCAGAAGTGTATATTGATAAAGACAATAGGAAAGATATATTAAAAGGATTTGTCAATTCAAATCTGTATAAAGATGTCTTAGAGTATAGAGGTATTAAAAAGCCTTTGATATTGGTAGATCTTTTGAAATTGTTGGCGTATCAAATAGGCAATGAAGTTTCTTATACTGAAATAGCTGGAGTATTAAAAATAGATAAAGTGACTGTAGAAAATTACATTACATTACTAGAGCAAGCTTTTATTATTTTTAGGCTTAGACCATATAGTGTAAATCAGAGGAATGATATTAAAAGGTTGAGAAAAATATACTTTTGGGATACTGGTATACGAAATGCAATAATAGGTGACTTTTCAAGTTTAGAAAAAAGAGAAGACAGAGGCTTGCTTTTTGAAAATTATTTCATATCAGAATTAAAGAAGAGATACACAGTAGATAAGAACGACAATGAATTATATTTTTGGAGGTCAAAGAGAGGTAACGAAATAGATCTTTTAGAAATAGATAATGAAAACAAAAGTATAATAGCCTATGAATGTAAATATAAGAAAGAAAATGTAAATTTACCCAAAGAGTGGTCTGATAATTTCGGACAGACAGAATTTCATATTGTTAACCTAGACAATGTGGGTAGATTTTTGTTGTAGAAAATTTAATTTGCAAACTTTCTTTAATAATGTTATTATATTACAACTATGAAAAAAGAGATACACCCAAAATATAATGCTATTGCACAGGCGACTTGTGTCTGTGGAGCCTCATATATAGTGGGCTCTACCAATGATAAAATACAAGTAGAGATATGTGCGGCTTGTCATCCATTCTATTCAGGCCAAGACAAAATCCTTGACACTGCTGGAAGACTAGAGAGGTTTAATGCTCGTCGTGCCAAAGCTGTAGCTAAATAACTTCCTGAATGTGCAAAAGGGGTTATATCAGGATTAGCTTAAAAAAATGGAAGATATAGAAAATAAAATAGAAGAATATTTAAATAAGCCTAAAACGGCGTATCTTGCTATGGAATTAAAAAGATTAAACGTTTCTCTAGAAGAAGCGAAGTCTTATTTTTTATCTTTAAATAGTATCATGAGTACAGACGAGCAAGAGATGAGACATATGTGCCAAGATGAAATAGATCATTTAGAGGTTCAAGTACAAGACATAACTTTACAAATAGAAAATATAATAGACGGAGATAAAATTGAAGAGGAAAAGCCAAAGGCCTTGATAATTGAATTACAAGCTGGTGCAGGAGGGGATGAGAGTTCACTATTCGCGGCCGAGCTGGCCTATGCTTATCAGACATACGCTACTGCACACCATTGGGGATGGCAAAAGCTGGACGAAAGTATATCAGACGTGGGTGGTTATAAATATGTAACTTTTGAAATTAAAGGAGGCAATTCCTATGATGCTTTTAAATATGAGACTGGCGTACATCGTGTGCAGCGTATACCAGAGACAGAGAAGAATGGTAGAGTGCATACTAGCACTATTACTGTCTCAGTGCTGCCAATTAGGAAAATTAAAAATGTAACTATAAATCTTGCAGACATAGAGACCGAGCTCTCAAGGTCAGGTGGAGCAGGAGGTCAAAATGTAAACAAGGTGGAGACAGCGGTCAGATTGATACACAAACCAACAGGCATATCAGTGAGATGTACCATAGAGCGCTCACAACTTAAAAATAAAGAGAGGGCTATGGAGATGCTGCAAGCGAGACTGGACGAAATGGAGAAAGATAGAGAGGCTGCTGAGCATCGTAATGAAAAGAGAGAACAAGTAGGGACTGGGGATAGAAGTGAAAAGATACGCACTTACAATTTCCCTCAGGACAGAGTCACGGATCACCGCATTAATCAATCATGGCATGGACTTCCAAAAATAATGAGCGGAGCACTCGACCCAATAGTGGAGGCGTTGCAGAACTCCACCTCCTAACCCAATCTCCACTCATCCCATCCCCTAACCCACAAAAGGCACATCCCATCCCATCCCCTAACCCACAAAAGGCACATCCCATCCCCTAACCCCTTCCCCAAGGGAAGGGGGACCATTCAATTCAAATAAAGACGAGAGATCAAAGAGTGGCTCCCTTCCCTTGGGGAAGGGC
>JAYVII010000053.1:0-3342 GCA_043770395.1 bacterium
AGAATTCACACATTCACAAATGCCATGGAAATTTGGTCGTGACGGTGAGACTGTACATTATGAATTAATAACTCAAGAGGATCCAGATCATGTCTACTATAGGACTTACGCCAGCACCACACTTCTCGTCACAATCCTATGCAATTCATTCTTTTGCTCATACCAAGATTTGTTAGTTTGAATACGAGTAAACTCAAGTTTTATGAAAGCAAGATAGCAGGCATATATATGAGTTTTCTGAGAAGAGGCAAGAGTGGAGTAACATTTTTCAATACCTGTAGTTTGTTTAATTCCACGGTGAAAGGTTTCTACAGTCCATCTATTATCATTATGAGATTTTAATTCTATAAAAGCCGTTAATTCTAAATCATTAGTTACCACATAGCGAGTGTTGTCTTTCTTGTCAACTATCCTTGCTACTAATACATATCCATATTCTTTAAGCCAAACCTTTTGTACCTGTTCTTTGGTCCAATCTAAATCTGAGACTTTAACATAGGTGTTTTTGGTAATACTTACCAAACGATTTTCTTTACAACCAAAGATAAATTTCCACTTCAATTTATCAACAAACTTCATATTCTTTACCGAGCCATACCAAGTGTCAGATAATATGTAAAAAGGCTTTATTTTCAATACTTTTGCACGAGTTAACATTTCTTGAAAATGGTCATTTTTAGTTTTGTATACTGTATCTTTTATGGGTTGATAAATACGATAGTCTATTGGTGCATATTTTTCTCCATCACTCCATAACATATTGACAATATCAATACCCTTAATTACATCATGGGCATTACCACTCCAATGGTAAGCAGTTAATTCATTTTCTCTAGAAAAGCTTTTATCTATAACTGTATCATCAATTACTAAATATCCTTTATCTTTACCAGTGAGATCTTTGACTTCATTCCACAAATCATTTGTATCAACCACTTTTTCTTTTAATAATTTGGAAGCTTTATCATGACTAACCCCTATTACTTTACTTAATTCTAAACAGGAGTAATTATTTTTATTACTAATTAAAAACTTTGTGTAAAAGTTTAGGAAAGAATTTTGGTTCATATACTTGTAAATTATTTACTCCCTTTACAAGTATATCATTTATTATGGGAAGGTGGTGTGCGTAAGTCCTAATACTATGAACATGTACTAATGGGGTGACAGTGTGCTATATTATAAGCAACTAAGATTACTTTATGAATCAAGAAATTCAACCACAACAATTTAATACCGTTCTCCCAAATAATAGGAATAAAATTATTGTTACAGTTGCCAGTTTGTTTGTCGTCGCTCTTGTTTCTACTGCAGGCTATTTTATTTTTTCAAAAAATTCAGTAAAGCCAGTCGAAACTCAACAACAAGCAGTGATTGTCGACCAAAAAACATATAGGAATGAACGATATGGGTTTGAGTTTAAATATCCACAAAGTTTTTTAGTTGGGAAATTTAAGCAAGAAGTTTCTCCATCCAGCAATGTACCACCAGACATACAAAAAAAATTGAGTGATTTAAGCTTGAACAATGCCATAGTTTTGGTTGAGTCTGAGCAGGCGACACTATTCCAGAACTCCCCAAAGGCTTTTTCAGTAGACAGTATTCCCGTTGGTGACGTACCGGTTATTACCATTAAGCCAATTACGACCTCAGCAGATTTCTATCGAAGTGTTTATATTGATAGAGAATTTTTTTCTGAATTAAAATTTTCCTCTGATTACAAAACTAAAAAAATTCAAATAGGTAATTATCAGGTTACAAAGTTGCCTGGGTATCCGGGACCTTATGGAGATGCAGGATATTACTATTTGCTTCCTATTTCAGATGATTTGATCATTGAATTTATGGCTCCAAGGGAAAAAATTCTAACAAATACTGAAATGACAGAAAGTCATTATGATAAAGTAATTGAAGATATCATTTCTACTTTTAATTAGTAAACATAAAGTTGTAATTTTATTTGAGTATCGTTAAGCATTATATAATTTTTTATACTGGAGTATTTATTAGAGATTTTATAATGTCCTCCAGCTCACCTTTTTCGAGAATTGCGTCGACATTATTTGTCTCATAGCCGCTACGCAGATCTTTAATCAATTTATATGGATGCAACACGTAATTTCTAATCTGATTACCCCATTCTATTTCTGTGGTTTTGCTTATTTGTCGGCCTTCTATTTCTGCCCGCCTTTCCCCTTCTCTTATTTTATAAAGTTTAGCCTGCAATAGCTCCATAGCTATATTTTTATTTTGTTCTTGATTGCGCTCTGTAGCTACAGTCACCACTACACCTGTAGGTTTATGTTTGAGTATTACTTTGGTTTCTCTTTTATTTACATTTTGACCCCCAGGACCACCAGCATTGGCAAAGTTTATTTCTAATTCATCTTCTCTTATTTCGACTTTATGTATATCAGGAAGTGTAGGCATGACTTCCACCATAGCAAAGCTGGTATGCCTTTTATCATTAGCATTAAATGGTGATATACGCACCAGCCTATGCACACCATTTTCATTTTTAAATTGTCCGTATGGACCGAGCTCCACATATTCTTCCTTTTCCTTCTTATTTATTAAAAAATGTTTTGGACTTCCAGATATTTCAATAGTGATATTTCTATATCCACCATGATCATTTATATTTTGATGCAGTGTTTTATAAGACCAATTGGCGTTATCGCTGTACTTTGTGTACATCGATAACAGCATACGCGCCCAGTCTTCACTGTCGTCTCCACCTGCTCCCGCAAGTATAGTCATGGTGCATCCCCCACGGTCTAGTGCCTTTTCACCATCAAGTTTATCTTTGAGATTTCGTAATTCTTTTATCTCTACCTGAGCCCTGTCACTATCAGACCAAAAGTCCATGTCATTGTTCATTCTATATTCTATGTCTTCTATTTTGGCTTTCATTTCTGATTCTTCCATATTATTTTCTTGACTTTTATGATCACATTATAACACCTAAAATTAAATAATGCCTAATACAATATCAAAATACAAATGGTGTTGTCAAATGTTTAAGTTATCAACTGTTTCCCGATTAACTTCATTGTATTTCGATATTGTATGAGTTATCATGTCTATATATGATACCCATAAATAGACTAGCAGGGATAATAACTCAAAGTGGTACAGTGATAGATTACAGTATGCCACCGTTATTAACGTTGAGCGCCTACCGTAACACTCAGAATCTACTGTTTGTAGACGTGACGCCAAGCCCAACCACATCGCTTGGCGCGGACAGCAACAACCTCATAGAAACTATCCCGCGAGCCGGCATCTCCCCGGCCCACGGCTATGATTGGGGAGGCTACGGACCCGGATACCTGTATGTGG
>JAYVII010000054.1:0-9077 GCA_043770395.1 bacterium
GCCATCCTGTCCTCTACTTTATAATTTACATAATTATCATAGCCCAATATATCAGATATTTCATTACGAAGTATCAACATCTTATTTAAAACTTTTAAATTCTCTTTGCCACCCTTTTGAGAAAGCTTATCGGCTAATTCTTTTCTTTTTCCTCTGTTTTTAGCATAATTCATAAAAGGTATACTGTCGGGATAACTCAAAGTTACTTTATATAATACAGCCCCCTCCCTGACCTCCCCAAGCTTTGGGGAGGAGCCACCCATATTTGCAATTTGTGTTTTGTCACTTGCTGTTTGCTTCTTGAGGCTTGCAATATACCTCTCGCTACAGCCTTCCAGCTCTTCAGAAGTAACCAATATATAATCCTCATAATTATTTATATTTATTCTAAATTTAGATGACACGGTAGCCAACTCTTTCATTTTATTTTTAAGCTTTTTGAATTGATTCTCTGGTAAATGAAAGCCCATACGCGAAAGTGCTAATTGAGTGTCTTTGATTATTAACTTTTGTTCATCGTTTAATGTTATTAAATTTAAATTTTTTACATCTAGATTTAAATTATTTATACTACTTATTTTTTTATTTTTTGCAAGCTCTAATTTATAATTACCATGCATATATTCCTCCATAGCGACATATAAATCAGGAGTCATAGTGATGTCTATTAATTGAGAAGATATATACTCTTCCAAATTCTGGGCTGCTTTGCGCAGCTCTGTATCATGATGTACATTGGACAATAAATGTATTTGTAACATCACGTCAGAATAATAAATTTCAGAAGATTCTTCAATATCAATATTATTAACTTTATTTTTATCTAGACGATTCATAGCCAGCACTGTATTTTTAAAAGTCCTATGCTCTGGTAAAATATTTAATATTTGTTTTAAATTACTTTTATAAGTATTGATTATTTCATTTTTAAGACTACCTATATCGGCTTTACTATATTTAGTCCAATTAAAATTATTTTTCATGTTATTTAATACAGATATACATATACATATTTTTTACCTGTTAATTTCTTTATGTTACTTTTATCTCTTAGTACTAGTGGCGTTTTTACTATTTATATTTTTTATAACTTTCACTTTTGATTTTTCATTATTAGAAGAAACTTTTTTGATTGTTGTACTGGCTGGTATACCATATTTCGCCACTTGTATGGCCTTCATTAATTGTGTATCTATACCTTTTATTTTAAGAGACTCATCAAGGTCAACTTTTACATCTGGCTCTACACCCGATTCACTAATATTGACTCCATTGGGCGTATACCATTTAGCAACTGTTATCTTAATAGATCCTTTGTTACACTTTTCTGTGCTTGAGCTTATATTATTTATAACTTTTAACAAAGTGCCTTTTTCTAAATCACAGAGGTCTATTAATTCTTGTACTGATCCCTTGCCAAAAGTTTTCTTGCCTACTATAGTGGCCACACCATGATCTTTGAGTGCTCCGGCTAGTATCTCACTAGCGCTAGCCGAGCCCTGATCTACTAGTATAACTACTTTTAATTTACCAGAAAATACATTAAAACCTTTAGATCTGTGATTAACTTCTTCAGCCGCCTTACCTCTTTTTTCTGATACTATTACTTTGCCTTCTAGTAAAAAGAAGCTAGCCATATTTACCGAAGCCTCTAGGAATCCTCCTGGATTGCCACGTATATCTATTATTAATTTGGTTGTTGTCGACTGAGCAAATTTAATAAGTGCCTGTCTGAATTGCTCCGCTGATTCTGCTGAGAAATTATATAAACTAATAACAAATACTCCATCTATTATTTTGGTATCTGTAGAAGGTACTTCTATTTTTTTCCTTTCTAAATTATACTCTTTAATTTCTGTAGAGCTACCTCTCTGTATACTTATTTTTACTTTAGTTCCTATTTCACCTCTTATCATATTTACTACTTTATCAATAGATAAACTATCTGTACTACTTTCATCCACCTTTACTACTCTATCACCACTTTTGATGCCTGCTATATCAGCTGGAGTACCTTTTACTGGAGCGATAACTAATACCTGATTATCTTTAACTGCTATTTGTATACCTACTCCCCCAAAAGATCCCTGTACAGATTCATGAAATATTTTAGACTCTATTGGCTCAAAGTATGTAGTATATGGATCATTGTAAGCATTTACATAGCCCTTGATAATACCATTATCAAAATCTGTCTGTGTGGGCATAGTAGAGCTGCTGCGCCATGGTACAAACTTATCATCTAGTAATGTCTTGATTTGATTTAGTGTGCTCGATGAGCCGCCATTCTGAGCATATGCGACGCTATCGCCTCTACCAACTTTACCCAAATTATAACTAAATAATGAACATACTACTAATAATGTCAGGCTGAGTATTTTATTATACGATTTCTTTTCTGCAGGCTTATTGCCTGTTGTGTGTGATGTATGTGTATTAGTCATACATATATTATACTATCACATGTTATAATATACAAATGATAAGTCGTATCAATCATAAAAATATAAATTGGGTGGATATTTTTAATCCAAGTAATGAAGAAATAGCAGAAATATCAAGTGAATTCATACTGGACAATGCTGTAAAAGATGACATAGCCACGCCTACTCTACGCTCTACACTGATGGAATACGAAGATTATATATACATGGTTATGCATTTCCCTCAATTAGTAAGTGGCAAAAGCTTTAATACTGAAATAGACTTCATAATAGGTAAACATTATATAATAACTATACATTATGATGAATTAAATATAATAGATAGAAGAGAAAAAATAATAGATAATGCCATAAATAACAAAACAGCTAGTGAGCGTCACACTGGGCACATATTTTTAGAAATATTAGGAACTTTATATAGAGAAAGTAATGAGGCTCTGGATCCATTGGACGATAAATTAATGACCATAGAAAAGTCCATATATAGTGGTCATGAGAGGCGTATGGTGGGATATATATCTGATACCATACATCATCTCATAGACTTTGACCATGCTTTTCGATTACATGACAAGATACTATTGCATCTCATAGATTGGGGTGGTGGATATTATGATAAGAAATTCAAAGACTCTATATATAATTTACGTTATATATATAGTGAATTAGTAGACAGGGTCAATATGCTGCGCGAAGACGCCGATGAATTACGCTCTACCAATGATTCACTGCTACAACACAAAACTTCTGACGCCATGAAGACCTTGACCATGATGAGCTTCGTAATATTCCCACTTTCTCTCATCGCGGGTATATTTGGTATGAATGCTGAGAATATACCAATAGTCGGCAGTGATTATGATTTTGAAATTATAATTAGCATTATGTTCTCTGTAACGATAGGCCTATTTGCTTTCTTTAAATGGAAAAAGTGGATATAAATTGAAAAGGCACCCGTGGGCGCCTTTGTCGTGAGTGTGGCTCTGTGGCCGATCTCTTACATTTTCATTTGCTCATCCAGCCACTCGTCAAGCTTGGCGACAGCAACCAGCATTAGCAATAGCTGTAATGGCGTATCCAGGTTATGTGGAGTGATTTTTCTGTCATACTTAAACTCGTCCGGATTTGCACCAAAACATGCACAGTTGCCTGGCACTATTATACTAGGCACCCCATATCCCGCTCTTATGTAGACAGAAATCCCCATGTGTCCAAATGTTCTACCTCGACGTACTGACTGTTTGATAAATCTCCTCTGAGACTTAATGGTAAGCCTGTCATACCATTCCGCTACTACCTCGACTGCAGGCCTTATCTTAATATCACCATGGTTAGAAAGTGCCTTCATCTTTTGATATGCAAGTTCACTAAAAATTACCTCAATCGAATTATGGTTTCTAGATGAATGTAATTCTATCCACATGTTGTGCCTTTCATCAGGATCGACGAAATATGAAGCGTTGGGGTTGAAACACTCCTCAGAACAAACAAATCTTACTAAATCCAGCAACTGCCCAATCTCCGAAGCAATACTGCAGATAGTGTTCCAGTCTATGCCTACATGTTTGTAATTCGGAAAAGTTATGAACGGTAGATTGAATTCAAATCTCGCCATTCTATCCACAGTCACGGCACGTTCGATTAAGGCACGAAGATCCTTGACATAGAGTGATGTTCTTATATTATTTTTAGATAGATATTCAGTTATCAATCGAAGTAATTCATCGGTCATCCTCAGCTCAAAACCAAGAGTTGTAATACATATGGCATAGAGGCGGCCGCTAAGTTCTTCAAGTTGTGGAATTCTCATGTCAACCTCCTGTTTGGAACAGTTTGTGCGACACCTCTGCGGGATGCAGAGGTTTAAAATAATACTAACACAAAATGGAAGAAAATACTATCCGTAAAAATGCCATGATATATAAAAATTTGCATTTTAAAATTTACATGGTATAATATATTTACATACATGGGGGATGGAAAAGTATTGATAAAATACCTGCTCGCAAGAGATACTGAACCTTTACTGGGCAAAGCCGTTTACGAAAGTATACGGTATTTGTTTTTATATAGCTTTTTTGTTTTTAATTTTAAATTTACTCTATAGTAATTTGCAAAAATATCTGCCAATTGAATCAAAAAATTAGAATGTGAATTTGTGTATTTAGCATTTATTTTTAAACTACTATTTTTTGCATTTTTATTTATAATTGAGATACACTCTCGCTGAAATTCTTCTCCATATATATTGTCTAATTTAATTGTTATGTGTTTCTTTTCTAAAAAATCTTTAATATAAGTTGAAAACTTTAACAGTGACAGCTTATAACAGTGATCAATTCCTTTAAAATCATTTATATTTTTTACCACCAAAAAACATTCATAATCTATTTTATCTAATGCTTTAAATATTTTTAACTTTGTGTCATCAGAAATCTTATTACCTTTAAATTCTTTTATTTTTAATTTATTTAATAATATTTTTAAATAATCATAAATATATTTTAGATCCTTTTCATTATTTATTTTTATACAAGCCATAACAAAAGACCTACCTTCTGCTTCGTTGTCGGCATCATAACTTTCATCGATACCAACAAATTCTTTATTCATAAAAACATTATACCAAAAATTCCCAATATGTTATAATAGTAAGATGACAAAGAGCGAAGAAAATAACAAAAATGAACACAGAGATAAATAATAGCGAAAAAGATAAAAATAAAATCTTTATATATAACACCTTAGGGCGAGAGCTGCAGGAGTTTGTGCCTATTGATAAAATAGCAAATGTCCAGCAAGATACAGAAGTGAAAAATACAGAAATTAAAAGAACTGAAATCAAAATGTATCATTGTGGGCCGACTGTGTATTGGGATCAACATATTGGTAATATGCGAGCGGTGGTGCTGGCTGATCTTATTAAAAGATCAATAGAATATAACACTGATAAGAATGGTAATAATTATAAAGTCACACTGGTGCGTAATTATACTGATGTCGGTCATCTGACTGGGGACAATATCGGAGATGCAGATACAGGTGAAGACAAAATGGACAAAGCTGCACGTCGTGATGGCAAATCACCTGACGAAATTGCTGACTTTTATATAAAGAGATACTTAAATGATATAAAGCTTTTAAATGCTGACTCGGCGACATACACACCTCGCGCCACAGAATATATAAATCAAATAATAGAAATGGTGAGCAAGCTGCTTGATAAAGGCTTCGCTTATACTACTACACACGGTGTGTATTTCAATGTGGCGAAATATCCTGAATATACAAGGCTTTCTGGGCAAAAGCTAGAATTGCAAAATGTAGGCACTGGTCATGGTGATGTGTCAGACAGTCAAAAAATTAATTCCGCCGACTTTGCTCTCTGGATATTTAAAGTTGGTAGTCATGCTGATGCTTTACAAACATGGGAGTCACCATTTAAACCTTTGAATGGTGAGGTCGTGTTGGGATTCCCTGGGTGGCATATGGAATGCTCGGCTATGAGCAAGGCTTTATTGGGTAAACATTTCGATATACATATGGGTGGCATAGAGCATATACCAGTGCATCATACCAATGAAATAGCTCAGTCCCAATGTGCCAATGGAGAAAAATATGTAAATTATTGGTTACACAATGAGCATTTGCTTATTGATAATAAAAAGATGAGCAAAAGTGAAGGGACAGCGTATTTTGTTAGGGATGTGATTAAATTTTTAAAAGAAAATACCACCCCCACCCCTGCCCTTCCTCAAGGGGAGGGGGATACTAAATACGCTTTTGCTTTGCGTTACTTTTTCCTTCAGGCACATTATAGAAGTAAGCAAAATTTTACTTGGGAAGCTCTGCTCGCCTCATATACTGCATATATTAAACTTTTGAAAGAAACTGGAAGGCTTAAAACCGACCTCTCTCTGACCTCTCCAAGATTTGGAGAGGAATCACTCAAAATACAAAACACTTTCAAGGAAGAAAAGACTGCAGTATACAAAAATAAATTCTTAAAAGCCATCAACAAAGACTTTAATATATCTATGGCATTAGGAATAATGTGGAGCATGATCAAGGATAAAGAAGTCAGCACCAAAGATAAACTGGATTTAATAAATGATTTTAATAAAGTGTTTGGATTGTTTTTAGAATAGAAAATAAAGTTTAAACTTTATTAAGGGGTTATCGATTCTGTTACTGGAGAAGTATCACTTGGTATCTCTGCGACAGGAGGAATTGTGGCTGATGTCTTTGTGATAGGAGGCACAATAATTTCTGATGTAGATGCGGTGGTGGTGCTGGCTGGTAATATAGCATTAGCTGTAGAAGTAGATACAGTTTCTAAAGTATTCGTCGATAATGTTTGCTGTTGTGTCACTGCTTGCTGTCCACTACTTTGTAATATAGCTTTGAACTCCTGCTCTGTCACACATGTCCCCCCTACACACATCATATCTGTTTTAACTTTCTTGGTTACAAGCATTTCTCCTATAGAGTTACGCAAACCATTTATACTGTCATCTATTTTACTAGCTAATTCTTGTATAGCTTTGATAATAGGAGCAAAAAGATCATTATATCTCACACTTTTAATTCCTTCATAATCAGTACTAATAATTCCACTACCTGAATAATTAAACCTACTCAAACTACTTTCTATATCTTGAGCAATCAGACCTAGTTCTCTCGTGTCACTATTCTTTCTTATATAATCTACCGGTCGCAAATCTTTGATAAAGTCCAAGCCTAGAGGCACATCTTTTATGTCATCTTTAAGTGTTAAATCCGATGTCACAGTCCACGCTACCTGTATACCTGCATAAGTAATAGCTGTATTACCTATGCGTATTTGATTAGACCCTGTGGCGATTGGCACATCTGCACCAGCTCCAATTATTATATTATTAGTACCAAAAGTTTGATTCACACCAGCATTAACACCTATAATAGTAGATGATGATGTGTTGGTCGCCAAAGCATTAGAAAAAGCTCTGTTGCCAATTACTGTATTGTCTCTACCTATAGTGTTTCTTGCAAGAGATAAAATACCTATGGCGATATTGTTGAGACCGTTAGTGTTGCTAGACAACGAATGATGTCCTATGGATATATTGGCTAAACCACTAGTATTGCTAGCCAAAGCTTGATATCCTATAGCCACATTACTAAGTCCAGTATTAGTTGCTACTGTTGATGATCCCATTAATGATTGATATCCTATTGCTGTATTAGTATTTACTCCTGAAATACTAAAATTTTTCATAGCTTGATACCCTATAGCTACTAAATTATTACTAGCTGATGCTAATTCTGCTGCATTACCCCCTATGGCTGTATTATTAGATCCTCCCGCATTGGTGTATAGCGCTCTAGAACCTATAGCAGTGTTGGTGGCTCCAGAACTATTAGTATACATAGATTGAAATCCTATGCCCACATTATCGCTACCACTCATAAATCCATTACCCATAGCTCCAGACCCTACTGCTGTGTTACGATAACTTGTAGTCCCAAGTAATACGGCACCATGTCCTACTGCAGTATTATCACTACCTACTGAGTTCAATATCATAGTATTGTTACCTATGGCAGTATTTTGAGATCCTGTGTTATTGGCCAACATAGAGCTATTACCAAAGGCTGAATTATTGGCTCCTGATGTGATGCTAGTCATCGACTGATATCCTACGGCAGTATTTTGTGTACCTGTGTTGGTGGTGGCTGCGGCAGACCCTCTGAGCGACTGATATCCTATAGCTGTATTTTTAATTGTAAAAGCTGTGTTGGTAGAATTACTATATTTCAAGGCTTCATAACCGATAGCGACAGCAAAAGATCCAGCTTGATTATGTTCTAGAGCATAATGTCCTATAGCTACATTTTGGGATCCTATAGTATTAGAAGCTAGAGCATTATATCCCATAGCAGTAGAAGACGCTCCTGTGGTATTTTTAGCTATAGCATTTCCTCCTACGGCTATATTGTCTGTACCTGTCATGATAACTGTGCTGGATCCCTGTAAAGCTCCAGAACCGATAGCTATACTACGAAAAGCAACAGAATTAGTAGACATATATAGCATTGTATTATTACCAATAGCTATAGAGTCACTGGGAGCTACGGACTGTGTAGATGAGGCACCATTCAAGAATATATTAGCATTTGTAGAAGTACCGAATACAGCTCTGCCATATTTGTCTATTCTGAACAAACTCTCTCCTGTCGATGAGGCTACCATAAATATATCATTTGTAGTTGTCCCCACTACAGTTAGCGATGCTATTGGTGATGTAGTGCCTATACCTAAATATCCTGTATTAGTTAGAGAGGCTTTAATAGACCCTGCTGTTTCAAAATTTAAGTTAAAATTATCATTTGTTCCAAATAATGCATTTTGACCAAAGCTGTTGCCATCAAAAATATATGCATTGAGTGAATTAGCAAAAGATGTAGTAGCTGTGAGGACTAAATTAGATATAGTAGTAGTAGCGAGTATAGTATTACCAGAGGAATAAAGGTTGCTTGACACTGTTTGATTAGTTGAAGAAGCATTGTTAAATGTAGCCGTACTCGTAGCAGTGATATTGCCAGCTACTAGGGACGATCCTGTAGCATTGTCAAAGAATAGTGAGGAGAGAT
>JAYVII010000055.1:0-9017 GCA_043770395.1 bacterium
TGCCCGCGAAGCGGGCACCATGTTTTGTGTTATTTAGCTTTTCTAGAATTTTTTCTCTATCTGCGTTTTTTCTTTTCTATCAATGTGCCCAGTCTCTTGGCTCTTTCGTATTTTACGGCACCAGCCAATTTTTTAAGCTTTGCTTTCTTAACTTTTAATTTTGAAAGATCTCTTTCATTGTATCTTATACTTCTAACTCTAGGTATTACTCCAGACTCTTGTACTTTTTTCTGGAAGCGTCTCAATAGGGAAGCTGGGTTCTCATTACTACCACGTTTAATTTCTATATTTATTGCCATATTGTATATTATATTAACATTATTAAAAGCAAAAAGCAAATTTATTTTAAATGTCTAAGATAGTCACAAAGGTCTTCTATTTTTATTGTGTCTTGGCTATGTGTAGACATATTGCGCACGATGACACTATTACTCATGGCTTCTTTTTGACCAAATATTATAGTATGAGGTATATTCATTTTCTCAGCTATTGCTAATTGAGCACCTAATGAGTCTTTTGTTATAGATTGATGTACGGCTATCTTTGATTTGCGTAGTATTTCTATAATTTGTAGGCTTTTCAACTTAGCTTCAAATCCTAATTGTATAAAATATACTTTAGGAGCTTTTATAATTCTAGGACTTATTTGTTTACACTCAGGGAATAGCATTATACGCTCAAAGCCAAGTGCCATACCTACAGATGGTACTTCTTTTTTGCTTCCTAATTCCCGAGCTAAATAATCATAACGCCCACCGCCAGTAATAGTGATTTCTTTTTCTTTGCCATTTTCGTCTGTATCTATTTTTATAATTTCAAATACTGTACGAGAATAATAAGCCAGACCACGCACAAGAGTATGATTAATGCGATAAGGTATATTCATCTCTTCTAGATATTGCAATACCTCCATAAAGTGTTTGCGGCTATCTGATGATAAATATGATATAGATTGCGGCGCAGACTCTTTGAATGGTTGGCATATTTCTTGTTTACAATCGAGCAGTCGCAGAGGATTATTTTTAACTCTATCTTGGCAGTCTTTGCACATACTACCTATATGCTTTTTATAATAATTAGTTAAAGCTTTGATAAAGGCTGGCCTATTATCCTTGTCGCCCATGCTATTTATATCCACCATTAAATCTTCAAAGCCAAATTCTACCAAGATAGTATGCAAAGTTTTTATAATTAAAGCATCTGTGATACTCTTCTCAGAGCCTAATATTTCTAAATCAAATTGATGGAATTCACGCAATCGCCCCTTTTGAGGATTTTCATGTCGCCACAGTGATCCATAAGCATATAGCATAATTGGCTGAGGCAAGGAATTCATACCGTGCTCTATATAAGCACGCATAATTGACGCTGTGTATTCAGGGCGCAAAGACATAGAGTCAGATCCCTTTACCGAGAAGCTGTACATTTCTTTGTCTACTACATCAGTACCCTCACCTATACCACTAGTAAAAACTGTTGTACGCTCAAGGGCTGGAGTCTCTATAGGCTTAAACCCATAATATTCAGCTATTTCTTGAGCCTTTTCAAACATGCCCTGCATTTGATAATATTTATCACCCATACGATCGTTCATGCCTTTCAACGCTATCATACTTTCTTTCTTGTCTACTTTTTTCTCTGTATTATCTTTGCTGCTCATCTTGAGTACTATTATAACATCATGAATTGATTTGTACAATGCCTTCATGTGACATTCCTTCACGCGGCTTTGTGCTCTTTATATAAAATGTTATAATCAGAAAATGAAAAGCGAAAACAACAAAGATGATATAGATATAAAAAATCTGGAATATAAAAGACATACGCTCGCGCATATATTGGCTAGCGTATGTGAGGATAGTTATGAAGGATTACAATTGACACTTGGCCCTGCTATTGATAACGGCTTTTATTATGATATAGATTTTAAAAAAGACCAGAGACCAAGCACAGAAGAGGATTTGCAAGTCTTACAAAAAGACATGGACAAGAAAATAAAGCTAGGTGGTAAATTCACGCATGAAGAAGTAAATTATGAAAAAGCTAAAGAAATATTTGCAAATAATAAATATAAATTAGAATTGATCGATGAGATAAATGCAAGAGGAGAGAAGATCACAATTTATACTATACATTTTAATTCAAAAGGAAATTTGAGTGGCTCCCTTCCCTTGAGGGAGGGTCGGGGAGGGGATGTCTTTGTTGATCTATGTCGTGGTGGGCATTGCGAGGACATTAATGATATTGAAATTGGTAGTTTCAAACTGGATAAAGTTGCTGGAGCTTATTGGCGTGGTGACGAGAAGAGAGATATGCTCACTCGCATATATGGTTTAGCTTTTGATAATAAAGACGAGCTCGATACATATGTGGCCAATATGGAAGAGGCCAAGAAGAGAGATCATAGGGTACTAGGTCGTGAATTGGGACTGTTTATATTTTCTGATCTTGTGGGTCCTGGTCTACCTTTATGGACTCCACGGGGTACAATATTGAGGAGAGAAATTGATAATTTCGTACAGTCTTTACGCAAAGAATATAATTATCAAGGTGTGACTATACCACATATAACCAAAAGTGATCTTTATAAAAAGTCTGGACATTGGGACAAGTATGCAGAGGATTTATACAAGATAAATACTCGCGATGGACATGTGTTATGTATGAAGCCTATGAATTGTCCTCATCATGCACAGATATACGCAAGTGAGCTACGTAGTTACAAAGAGCTCCCGATTAGATATAGCGAAACAACTATGGTATATCGCGACGAACAAAGTGGCGAATTGAACGGTCTGTCTAGGGTATTGTCTATTACTCAGGACGATGCACATATATTTTGTAGGGAGTCGCAATTGGAAGATGAAATAAATAATGTGTGGAATTTAATAGAAAAGTTCTATGCTGCTTTTGGATACAGTAGTCTCACTCCAAGGTTTTCAAAGCGAAACGATGACGCTAAATATAAAGGTAGCGATGATATCTGGGTCAAGGCTGAGAGTGCTATTTTAAATTTACTTGAAAAGAGAGCCGATGGTAAATGGATGGACGGAACAGGTGAGGCAGCTTTCTATGGACCCAAAATTGACTTCATGGCAGAGGATGCAATAGGACGTAAACATCAGGTGGGTACTATACAAGTTGACTTTGTACAGCCTACAAATTTCGGACTCGAATACGTAGACGAAGAGGGTAAGCGTGACATGCCAGTGATGATACATTGCGCTATCGCTGGATCGTTGGAGAGATTTATTTCGGTATATATTGAGCACACTGCTGGAGCGTTCCCACTTTGGCTCGCGCCTACACAAGTCAAGGTGATACCAATCAAAAATGAAGCGCATCTGGAATATGCACAATCAGTATACGAGAAATTAAAGGCGGCAAACATTCGTGTTGAGCTCGATGATGACAAGAATGGATTAGGAAAAAAAGTGCGCCATGCCAAGGATATGAAGTATCCTTACTGGATAGTCATTGGTGATTCCGAGATTGCAGGGGCTACAGTCACTCTTGAGAGTAGAGAAGGCGAGAAGTTTATACTTACTCATCAGGAGCTATTAGCTAAACTAAATTCTGAAATAGCGGAGAAGAAATAGAAATCAAAAAGGCGTCGCGTAGCGACGCCTTTTTGATTTCTATTTCAAATTAATTGGGTCATTCAGCGGGGCTGGATTCCATTTGAAAGATGATATCGGGAGTACACGCAAGAAGACTTTTCCACTTATATATTTGGCATCGAGTGCACCCCAAAAGCGAGAGTCATAGCTTTCTGGCCTATTGTCACCCATAACTATGTATTGATCTGTGCCAGCCACCAAGGTCTTACCTTCATATGTGGTGGTACTATGAGGTAGAGCTATTATTCTTTTAACTAGATATTTCCCATCGTATGGATCGGTACTATATGTGCGACACATTTCTGCTATAGTATTAGAACTATAATTACCTGTTTCATTATAGTTATTAGTACATTTATGATAAGCATCATGATATTTAAAAACAACAATATCCCCAATCTTTGGTGTTTTAAAATTATAAACAACTTTATCTATTAAAAGTATTTCTCCATTATGTAAATTGGGGTACATAGAATCTCCATCAACTATGAATGGCTGGACCAGTAAAACATGTATGACACGTATTACTATCATAATACCAAATATCCAAAGCAACAATTCACGAGGATTTTCCTTGTCTTCGAGTATGCGTAAATTACGCAAACCTTTTTCTACGCGTTTTGAAAATAGAGATATTACTAATAAAGCTATCAATAGTACTAGTATTATGGTAATTGTTAGGGCTATTTTATTATCCCCTATTTCAAAAAATTGGCTAAACATGAATACTATTATATAATACAATTATGAAATTAGCTATATTCCCCCTTGGCAACCCAGGGGACAAATACAAAAAGACCAGACATAATGCCGCACGTATAGTATGTGTCAGCATTCGCGAGGCCGCAGGCCTCGCGAATGCTGATGTCATAATACCTGATACATATATGAATGAAAGTGGTACCTTTATCAAAAACTTTATTAAAAATAAAAAAAATAGTGATATTAATAATAAAGATGATGAAAAAAATATATTATTTCCAATAATAATGTATGATGATAAAGATTTGCCTTGGGGTGAAGTCAAATTATCATATGGTAATAGTAGTGGTGGACATAATGGAGTGCAGTCGGTGATAGATGCCATAGGCAAGGACTTTTATCGTATACGTATAGGCATAGGCGACCCAGATATAATGCCTATACATGGCGAAGGTATAGTGCAGGACTATGTAATGAGTAATATCACAGATAGGGAGATGAAGATTTTAAAAAGCAAAACACTACATGACGTAGTCATGCAGTGTTTGCAAAAAATAACTATCCCTTATAACTCATAGTCATCTTTTGATCTTTGGGCTCAAAAAGTGTAATTTCAAATTTATACATTTTACCCAGTGATAATGACTCACGTAGTTTCTCTTCACTACCAAAGTCAGAATTGTGTACCAGTCCAGCTACGCCTTCTTGTATACTTACTAGAGCACCATGTTTATTAAATTTTATTACTAGACCATTTACAATATCACCTTTTTTGTATTTACTTTCTGATTCTGTCCAAGGATTATTTTTGATAGATTTGATAGAAAGAGATATTTTATCATCTTTGATTTCTATTATTTTAGCCTTCACTCTCTCGCCTATTTTGGCATGATTTTTGGTATCATCTACTAGACCCCAATCGATTTCACTTTTGTGTACTAGCCCTTCTATATTATCATTAAGCTTTACAAATATACCAAAGTCTACTATACCAGTTACTTCGCCTTCCACTATATCACCTATGCTATAATTACTTTTTGCTATTTCAGTGTTTACATTGTCCACAGTGTTGGTTCCGATATTCCCTTTTTCAGAAAATATAAGTTTACCTTCTTTGGGTATTGCTCCAATTATAGACACAGATAATCTTTTACCTATTAATTGTTTTAATTCTTTGACTATTTTATCTTTGTCGCCATCAGTAACTCTAGGATAATTCTCTTCTTTTAATTGTGAGGCAGGGAGGAATCCTAATATACCTTGCCAATCGATAATCAGTCCACCTTTGTTGGCATCCTTGACTACCAAATCCATCACGCGCTTGTCCTTGATTGCTTCTTCGGCGTCAGACCATATGAGTGCCTGTCTAGCTTCTTTGAGTGAAAGCTCCACATAGCCATCATAATTTTCTTTGAGTATTACCTTTGCACTTATAGTATCGCCTATATTAATCTTTTTTATTATTTCTCTAGCATTTATATATTCACTGCCATATATAATACCTATACCGTAGAGGCCCAGATCTATATATACCGAAGCTCTATCTATTGCTACTACCACACCCTCTATCACATCGTCATTATTCAATATTTTGCTGTCGTTTTTATTGTCGTTCATGTTAAATTCCCAACCTTTGGGACTACTATATAGTTTCTCCAGAGGAGTGTTAGGCTATATAGGGGCTTTTAATTTGTATCAAAGCCTATTTATACTACTATATTTTTAAAAATAAGGCAAATTTAAAGGGTCCCTACGGGGACCCTCTATGTCAACCGTCTTCGCAGTCAACATCAACTGTCTTTGGGGTCAGCACGGTTGCGTTGCTTCTTGACAACAAAAAGCACGAATACAACCCCCGCTAGCCCCAAGGCTAGTGGTCTAGAACCTGGCACACTACTGACGATTATATTCTCGGCTATCAGATTTCCGCGAAGCCGAACGAAAGCTTGGTCTTGCGGGCTGTTTATGCCCGCAATGCTTGCTCCAGCAAAGGACAGAGACGTTCTAATTTCATCACCAACTTGGAAGTGATGTTGTCTCATAAACCGAAACACATTCACGTCCATATTACCTGCGGTGACAATGAAGTGGAATATTTCTCCCACTATATTAAGTTGCCCGGCGTAGTCGTTTATCTGATACAGTCCGGTACCCAGAGTTGCAGGGTCAAGTGTGATCTGGCTTGCATAAAAATCATTGTCAACCTGTACTGTGGCAGAGTACTCCGTGCTAGCCGCACCACCACCACCAACAATGAAAAAGTCGGGGTTCCATTCCTTGGCTAAGCTGACTTCAAAAGTTGTTGGTATGACTGTGCCCGGTGCTTCGGACATGGCCTGGCTCACTGAAGCACAGGAGAAAGATACGAGAGAGACCAGTAACGCTTTTAAAACGACTCTGAACGATTTCATGGATGTCTCCAACGATTACTACCGTGGGTAGCGGATGAAAGGACGGCCATAGCGACTGCTATGGCGTGTCGAGCGACATGCTCAACGCATGATAATTATAACAGATATACTTAAAGTCAAGCATATCTTTATCCACTGTTTTAGAAATAAAGAGAAGTACTAATAACTTCTTTGAAGCGAGCTTGACAAGCATGATAGGAGTATTGTATACTATGTGCAGGGGTGAAGGTGAGTGCCTTCACAATTGTCAACACCAAGCGGCTTGCCGCGGGAGTCATCATGGTAAAGAAACTTTTAGCCATCGTAATGATGGCACTTGCACTCGCCGGTTGTATGGTCGGTGGGGGTGGGGATTCTGGGGCTGACGGCCCGACAGCGGGGTTCGACCCAGTGTTTCAGGGCCCGACGACCCTGCAGCTGAGTCCAGGTCAATTAGGTAATCTTTTGAGCACTGGCGGCAATATGCCAGGAGTGGGTGGCTGACCGCAGGTCAGACAGCTAAAGACGCTGCATTCGCAGCGTTTTTTCATATTGGTATATCGTGTTATAATTAAAATATGAAATCGCATATACTCATAAATATTAAAAATGATAATACAGTGCTGTGCTATGTGAGTGAAGGAGAGAAAGTCCGTAGTCATGTTTATGGTTATGGATATAGTCATGGAGACAGTAAACATTTGTTCCTAGAAGGCATGATGTATATGCTAGAACAAATTAATACTGTAGAGAATATACCATTGACATTTAGATTAAAAATAGAAGATGGCATTGATAATCCCATGAGGCACAAAATGCATTGGTACAAAGCCATGCTTGAAAGTTATAATTATACACAGTTCGACACAGATGGAAATGCTAATCCTTGTGTTATAATAGATAATGATGAAAGATATAAAAAAATCAACAAGCTTGGACTTAAGGTCTAATAGAATACCTATAATTAGAGGCGCATCTACTGCGACCAGGAGACTGAGAGACCATGACAGACAAATATCAAGTAGAGTGGAAGAATTTGAACGTGAAGGAGATATATATCCACCTAGACGTAGAATAGTAAATAAAGAAAAGAAAACTTGGAAATTAGAGATATATGCAGCCGCTTTTCTAATAATAATTGCAACAGGGATATATTTACTAACTTATGTTTTTAATTCTGCAATTATAAATATAACACCACGCAGTGTAGAAATATCTCAGAATAGCTTGATTACTTTGAATAATGATAAAAGTACAATTTTTGAAACATATGAATTATCAGAAAAGTCTTCAACTGATATCAAGAAATCTAATTCGGTAGATATAAAGTCTAAAGCTAAAGGTGAAATCACAATATATAATAATTATGATAGCAAAGCTCAGAAATTAGTCAAAAATACTAGATTACAAACTGCTGATGGCAAAGTTTTTCGTGTTGATAATGCTGTCATAGTACCTGGCAAAAATGGGAATATACCAGGATCGATCAAAGTCATGGCCCAAGCTGATACTTATGGTCAAGAATATAATATAGCACCTACGCAAATGTCTATACCAGGATTTAAAGGCACAGTTAAATATGCGGGCTTTTATGCTAAAAATGAAAATGCGATGTCGGGCGGTGATATGGGTAAAAGATTTGTAATTTCAAATCAAGACTTAAAAGATGCGGAAACTAAATTGATACCAGAGCTAGAGTCTAAACTTAGAGAAAAGATGATAGCTTATAATGATTCTAACTATATAGCTGTACAAGATAGTATCAAGTTCGTATATGAAAATAATAAAGATTTACTGACTAAACAAGATGGTTTAAAGGTTTATGAGCAGACAGTAAAAGCTCAAATGATAATAATCAAAAAAGATGAATTTGCAAAAGTATTAGCTACATTGCATATGTCTGATTATAACGGTATAGATAATGTAATAATAGCCAATATAAAAGATTTAAAAATAAATATATCAGGAGTTTCAGACAAGGCGTCTTCTAGTGCTACAGTTACACTCGCTACAGAATATAAAGGTAGTATAAAATGGAATATAGACGTAGAAAGTATAAAGAAAGAATTAGTTGGTAAAAGTATAATAGACTTTTCTGTGATAATGGGTAAGTATGCGGGTATAGATACCGCCAAGCCAAGCCTAAGTCCTATGTGGTTACACACTTTCCCTAATAGCCTCAATAAAATAAAGGTACAATTAGAATAAAGTTAAAATATATGCTATATTATATACATAATTATGAAACATAAGAGAAGATTTGTATACAAAGAGCCCAAGGCTGAGGATGAAGATATAGAAATAA